>DATHGO010000247.1:0-3468 GCA_035317585.1 Gemmatimonadaceae bacterium
CTCCTCGTGCTCGCCGGAATATCGGCCGATCGCTTCCTGTACGCTTTCAGACTCATCGGAGCGCTGCTGGTCGCAACATTGGTTCCGCTGCTGATCGACCGCCGGTTTCGCCGCTAGATGTACATCGGCCACGTTGGCGCCGCGCTGGCGGCGAAGCGCGTGCGCACTAGCATCGGGTTGCTGGTGCTGCTCGTCGCCACCTACACCCCGGACTGGGTCGACGCGGGACTGTGCGTCGCGGGCGTCTACAATCCGCAGGAGATGCTGTCGCACTCGATTCCAGCGGTGTTGCTGTTCGCGCTCGTCGGTTTCGTTGCGTACGCGGCCGCGACGCGTGACTGGACCGGCGCCCTGGTAATCGCAGCGGTAATCCTGTCGCACCTCTTCCTCGACTGGATCACCGGCTACAAGCCAACGTGGCCGGGCGGTCCCATGATCGGACTACAATTGTACGATCACCCCCTCGCGGATTTCGTGGCCGAGGGCGTTGTGATCCTTATTGGCGCATTCCTCTACGGTCGAACCCTTCCCCCACGCCGCCGTCCCTGGGTCGACATCTCCGTCATGCTCGGCGCTCTTCTCTCCCTCCAGCTCACAATCGACGTGGCGCATTTGTTGATGAAGTCACTCCCCAAGTGCTGACGCCCGATCTGCGAGACGTCGCCCGCCAGGCGATGATCGACGAAGGTTTCGACCCCGACCCCGATCCGGCTGTGCGTGCCGAGCTGCAGAACATCGGAAAGCATCCCGACGCCGGCGCCCCGCTCCGGGATATGCGCAATCTTCTCTGGTCGTCGATCGACAATGACGACACGCGCGACATGGACCAGATCGAATTCGCCGAGGAGGTGAGCGGTGATTGGCGGCTTTACATCGGAGTCTCGGATGTCGACTCGGAGGTGCCGAAAGGATCCGCGATCGATGCGCATGCCGCCGCGCAGACGACCAGCGTGTACACGGGCGCCGCGATCTTTTCGATGATTCCGCCGGAGCTTTCCGGTGGCGCCACCTCCTTGTTCGAGGGCGCGGAGCGTAAGGCAGTGGTGGTCGCCATGATCGTCGGGGCGGACGGCGCTGTGAAATCGGCGGAGATCTACCGAGCGCGGGTCACGAACAAGGCGCAGCTGACCTATTCCGCGGTGGGGGCCTGGCTCGACTCCGGGGCGGCGACGCCGGAGAAAGTTTCAAAGACGCCGCAGCTCGAAGCGCAGCTACGGCTTCAGGCGAGGATCGCGGTCGCGTTGCGAAAGACGCGTTTCGACAATGGCGCCCTGGAGATCGAGACCGTGGAGGCCCGCGCGGTATCGCAAAATGGGAAGGTCACCGCGATCGAGAAGACGCAAAAGAATTCCGCGACCGACTTGATCGAGGATTTCATGATCGGGGCCAACAGCTCGGTGGCGAGATTTCTCGAGGGGCACAACGTCTCCTCGATCAGGCGGATCGTGCGCAGTCCGGAACGATGGGAGAGGATCGTCGAGCTGGCGAAGCAGTACGGCAGGAATCTTCCCGCCGAGCCGGATCCGATGGCGCTCCACGACTTCATGCTCGAGCGCAGAGCGTCGGACCCCGATCACTTCCCCGATCTCTCGCTGGCGGTGGTCAAGCTTCTTGGCCCGGGCGAGTACATTCTCGACCAGCCAGGCGTCGAGGAGCCCGGACATTTCGGGCTCGCGGTGCAGGACTACACGCACTCGACCGCGCCCAACCGGCGCTACGCCGATCTGGTTACGCAGCGCGTCGTGAAAGCGGTGCTCTCCAACGATCCCCCGCCCTACACGGACGACGAGCTGACCGCCATCGCGCGCAATTGCACGCTCAAGGAAGACGCCGCCCGCAAGGTGGAGAGAACCGTGCGCAAGATCGCCGCGGCGATTCTCTTCAGCGACCGGATTGGCCAGCGTTTCAAGGCGATCGTCACGGGCAAGAAGCCGAGCGGGACGTTTGTGCGCGTGGTGAACCCCCCGGTGGAAGGGATGCTGGTACGCGGCGGGCGCGGCGTCGATGTGGGTGACGAGATCGACGTGGAGCTCCTCTCGACAAATCCGAAGAAGGGTTTCATAGATTTCGGGAGAATGGGAGACACGCCCACCCCGAATCCGCCAGGAAAACGATGACACCGAATGAAATTCCGTCGCGAGCGGACACGCTCGCGCTCATGCACGAATACACGGCTAGCGAATCGCTGCGGAAGCACATGCTGGCAGTGGAAGGCGCGATGCGCGCTTACGCGCAAAAGTTCGGTGAGGACGAGGAGCGCTGGGGAATCACCGGGCTCATCCACGACTTCGACTACGAGCGCTTCCCTAACAACGCGCACTCGGCCACCGAGGAGCATCCGTCGGAGGGAGTTCGATTGTTGCGCTCGAAGGGCTTTCCCGAGGAGATTCTGCAGGCGATCCTCGGGCACGCGCAGTACACGAACACTCCGCGCGAATCGAAGATGGCGAAGACCCTCTTCGCCGTCGACGAGCTGACCGGCCTGATCACGGCGACGGCGCTGGTCCGTCCCACCAAGAGTGTCCACGAAGTCGACGCCAGGTCCGTGCGCAAGAAGATGAAGGATAAGGCCTTCGCCCGCGGCGTCAGCCGCGAAGACGTGGTGAACGGCGCGAACGAGCTCGGCGTCGATCTCGACGAGCACATATCGTTCGTCATTAGCTCTATGCAGGCGCGCTCGGCCGATCTCGGCCTCTCGGGATCATAGCGCTGCAACAGCCGCGCATCCTACGCATCGTCGCGCTCATTGGGCGCGCGCTTCGTCGGCATCTTTGTACTGGGTCGGCGAGGGTGTCCTCTATCGCCGCACACTCGCTCTGGCGGAGCCCCTAACCGCGCTCCTTCGCTCCGCTCAGTCGCGGGTCTCCTTGGTCGCTCGCTTGACGCGGCCTACGAGGACACCCTCACCTCCCTGCACAGATCCGTAACTGCGCGCGCCTTCGGCGCGTGATGCGTGGCGGTAGCGCGGGTTTCGCGCGTGCTCCCTAGCGGCCGTCTCGACGCTCCCCGCGCCGCCTTGGCGGCGCGACGTCGTTTGTGCGAGGCGAGGCTTCGACTCGATTTCAATCGCGTCGCGGCGATTGAGCTGGAGTGCGGGCGTTTCAGACCAGGGGTGGAAGGGAAGTCGGAGGGGGTCCTCGTAGGCGACAACCCACGAGCGACCGGTAACCGGTGACGCCGCCTGCGGAGCGAACCGTTGATCAGCTGCGCAAAGACTTACGTGGAGCGCCGACGAGCGAGAGCCTGGAGCCGAAGAGGACCCCCTCCGACGTACCGACGCGCCGAGATCTAAAACGCCAACCGCTCGAACCTCACTCCATTGCGAAGACGCGATTGAAAATCACGTCGAACGCGAAGCTCTTGGGCTTGGTCTTTTGCTCCATAATATCCGCGATGCGCTCGAGGCGCGCCGGAATGGCCATGATCTTCTCCTGCGCTGCGCGGCCGAGATCGTTCAGCCCCTCCATC
>DATHGO010000248.1:0-3592 GCA_035317585.1 Gemmatimonadaceae bacterium
GCTCGATGTGTCCCTTGGCCATCGATGGCGTTGCTAGTGTTCGAGAACGCGTCTCAACCCAGACGCAGGCAACGTACCAGCTCTTGAAAGCGCGAATCTCGGCTTATTCGATCGTAAATCGGCCAGCTGATCCCAAAAGCCAGCGTACAGTCGTGCTCTGCACCCGCCTTGCGCAACCATTCGAGGGCGCGATCAGGCTGGCCGAGATTGGCGTAAATCCAGGAGATCATCGTCGGGCCAACGTATTCTTCGCTGGCGCGTGTCAGCAGCTCGCTGAGTATGCGCTCGGCGCCGACACGATCGCCGGCCGTCGCATAGACGGTAGCGAGAAGTGCGCGGAGCATTCTGAGATCAGGCGAGAGCTCGACCCCTCTCTCGGCGTGAGCTATCGCTTCCTTGTGCTTGCCCATCGCCGCATATGAAAGGGTGATCACGAACAACCCGAGGAACGATGTCTTATCCCGATCCAATGCACGCTCGCATTCGCTGACGGCCTGGTCGTAACGCCGAGCATGATACGACACCAGAGCCGCGATTCCGTTGGTCGTTGGTGAAAGCGGATCAAGCTCCAGCCCGATACGCGCTGCTTCCGCGGCCTCGCGCGGTCTGTCGAGGCCGCTCAGGATCCAGGCCAGGAAAGTGTGCGCAAGAGCGTACCGCGGGTTCGAATCAATCGCATGAAGAAAGGATGACTCTGCTGCTTCCCGATCCCAGTCGAGGAACTGCACGAAGCCGAGCGATGTGCGCGACTCGGCGAGGTCAGGCGCGATCTCCACTGCACGCTTCGCTGCCGCCATTGCCTTCGGGAGCACCGCTGATGCGGGAACGATTCCCCAGACGGCCGGCACATGGTACGCATCTGCGAGGCCGGAATACGCGAGTGCATAGTCCGAATCCTTGCTGAGCGCGGCCTCGTAGCAGCTAATTGCCTTTCCCAGCCCGTCTTTCACGTTCCAGTGATGCCAGGAGTGTCTGCCACGCAGGTAGAGCTCGTAGGCCTCGACGTTTTCGGTGTAACGCTTGGCGAGCGCTTGATGCTGGGCAGGTGTCAGCTTGAGCTTCAACTGATCGACGATGTGTCGCGCGATCTCGTCCTGAATCTGAAATACGTCTTCGACGTCCCGGTCGTAACGCTCGGACCAGATTGGATAACCATCTACCGTGCTGACGAGCTGAGCACTGATGCGTACACGTCGATCCATCCGCCGGACGCTTCCCTCGAGGATAGTCTTCACGTTCAGGATCTGACCGATCTCAGCAGCGCCGAGATTCTTTCCTTTGAGGGCGAAAGTCGAAGTCCTCGACGCCACGTGGAGTGTGGGAATTCGTGAGAGAGCGTTCATGATCTCCTCTGTCACTCCCTCGGAGAAGTACTCGTTGTCCGGGCTCGCGCTCATGTTGGTGAAGGGCAGCACCCCTATCGAAGGCCGGTCCGATGCGACCCGTTCGATGGCCTGTTGTCGCGACAAGTCCCGAACAAGATCTTCGGCGCGGCTGTAACGCTCCTCCGGATTTCGCGCGAGTGTTTTGCACACGACTGAATCGAGCCAGGCGGGAAGATCTTTGCGCACACTCGAAGGCGTTGGGGCGGCCTGGGTGAAACGCTTTGCAAAACCATCCTTGCCAACGAATGGCGGCTTCCCGGTCAGCATCTCGTAGAGCACGCATCCAAGACTGTAAATGTCGCTCCGGCCGTCGACCTTGCGATCGCCGAGAAGTTGCTCGGGACTCATGTAAGCAGGTGTGCCGGGTCCCCCAATGCCCGTCCTGGTAAGTGCCTGAACTCCCGCGAGATCGATGGCGCGTGCGATCCCGAAGTCGGCAATGACGGCGTGGCCTCCGGAGAGCAGGATATTTTCCGGTTTGATGTCGCGGTGAATGATTCCCTGAGCGTGGGCGTAGGACAAAGCATCAGCTGCTTCGCAACAGATTTGCATGGCGGCGTCGATGGGGAGCTGACGCTCGCGATTTATTCGCGCCCGCAACGTCTCGCCGGTGACGTACGGCATGAGGTAGTAGAGCAGCGCCTCGACGTGCCCCGAATCGTGGAGCGGAAGGATGTTCGGATGCTGCAGGCTTGCCAACATACGAATCTCGCGAACGAATCGCACTTCGCCGCTGTCAGATCCCTGGTCGGCGTTCAGGACCTTGATTGCAACCTGGCGATCATGCCTGGAGTCGTTTGCCAGATATACTGTGGCGAATGCGCCTTGTCCGATCTCACGTCCGATTTCGTAGCGGCCGGCCAGCGCCACCCGCAAAGGTGCGATGGGGTCGCTCGAAGTCAGTGAATTCGCCACGCAGTCTCCTCGCTCCACTGGGTCAGCTCTAGGTTATCGCGGTAACGTGAACGACGGCACGCAGAATGTGCGTACCGTCGTCCACGACTCAGTTACCGCAGCGACTTGAACCCTACGCGCATCTCATCCACCAAAAGCTTCGGCTGTTCCCACGCCGCAAAGTGCCCGCCCTTGTCGAGCTGGTTGTAATGGACGAGCTTGGGATACGCCCGTTCCGCCCAACTCCGCGGCGTATAGTAGACCTCGTCAGGAAAGACGCTCACCGCAACCGGGATGGAGACGTTCTTGGGTCCCAAGTCGGTCTTGGCGAACCCCTCCCAATAGAGACGCGACGCCGAAATTGTCGTGTTCGTCAACCAGAACAGCGTGGCGTTGTCGAGCACATCGTCCCGGCTAAGGCCTGTCGACTCCCCGTCGAAAGCACGTGCAATGAGGCGCATACTGGCCGGGTCGTGGTCGATCAGCCAGGCTGCCACGCCGACGGGTGAATCCGCGACGCCGTACAGCGTTTGCGGGTGCGCCGTCATGAAAAGCTGTGTTGGAATGGTCTTGTACAAAGCGACAACGGTCTCGTATGCGCGCTTTTCTTCGGCCGAGAGACCCGTTGGCGCTGGGCTGCCCGTCGCGGCCGCCTTGTTGATTTCGGGTGGAATCCCGGCGGGCAGGTTCGTGTGCATACCGATCAATTCCGGATATCCCTGCGTAGCAAAGAGATCGTTGACAATCGCGCCCCAATCCCCGCCTTGCGCCACATATCGCGTGTACCCAAGGCGCTTCATCAGCACCGCCCAAGCACGCGCGATGCGCCCTTGGTCCCAGCCGGTCGTGGTCGGCTTGCCTGAAAATCCGTAACCCGGCATCGACGGAATTACCACATCGAAAGCGTCCGATGCACTTCCGCCATATGCGGTGGGATCGACGAGTGGATCGATAATCTTCAGCTGCTCGATGATCGAGCCCGGCCATCCATGGGTGACGATAACCGGCAACGCATTTTTTTCTTTCGAACGGACGTGAGCGAATTGGATGTCCAACCCGTCGATATTCGTGATGAATTGCGGATAGCTATTGAGCTTCGCCTCGACCTTACGCCAATCGTATTCCGTCGCCCAATATCGGGCGAGCTTCTGCATCGTTGCGAGCGGCACGCCCTGCGAGAAATCGGCGACGGGCTCTTTTTCGGGCCACCTCGTCGCTTTGATCCGCTGGCGGAGATCCGCGAGGTCCTCGTCCGAAATGTTGACGCGGAACGGTCGGATGGATGTGTCCACCATCGGCGTGCGGGCCGGCGC
>DATHGO010000249.1:0-11768 GCA_035317585.1 Gemmatimonadaceae bacterium
CCCAATCCGCAGTTAGTCTGCGGTCCGTAGTAGCAGTTGGTCCGAAATCCTCAGCAGTTAGTCCGCAATTCGCAGCTTATTGCACCGCGTTGACCATGTCGAAGATCGGGAGGTACATCGCCACGACCATGCCACCGACGACGACGCCGAGGAACACGATCATGATCGGCTCCAGCAGCGAGAGCAGGTTGCTCACAGCAGCGTCGACTTCTTCGTCGTAGAAGTCAGCGATCTTCGATAACATTTCGTCCAGACCACCGGTCTGTTCACCGACCGCGATCATCGAGATGACCATGGGCGGGAAGACCTTGGACTTCTGGAGCGGCTGAGCGATCGTGTCACCGCCGGCGATCGAGGAGCGGGATTGCATGATCGCATCCTGAATGACCCGGTTGCCGGCCGTCTTCGCCGTAATCTCGAGTCCCTCGAGAATGCTGACGCCCGAGCTGATCAGCGTGCCGAGCGTCCGTGTGAAGCGCGAAACCGCGGATTTGCGCAACACGTCGCCGAGGACCGGGAAGTGAAGCATTGCCCGGTCGATCACGAGCTTTCCGTTCGAGGTAGCATAGTACTTCTTGCCCGTGTACCCGGCGGTGATGATTATGGCTCCTATCACCCACCAGTAGGACCTGAGAAATCCTGAGGCTCCGATGACGATTCGGGTCGGCAGCGGCAGCGCCTGGCCCGCCGACGCGAACATGCCGGCGAACACGGGGATGACGAAAATCAGGAGGACCACGACCGCGATGGCCGCGACACTCATGATGACCGCCGGGTAAATCATCGCGCCCTTCACCTTTCTCACCAGCGCGTCGTTCTTTTCAAGGAACGTTGCGAGGCGGAGAAGAATCGTGTCGAGAATACCACCGGCTTCACCGGCGGCGACCATGTTGACGTAAAGGTTTGTGAACGCTCTCGGATGCTTGGAGAGCGCGTCGGCAACGGTGTTACCGGACTCGACGTCGAACACCACTTTTCTGGTGACTTCCGCGAGCGCCTTGTTGTCGGTTTGCTCGGCGAGAATCGTGAGGGCCTGCACGAGCGGCAGACCCGAGTTGATCATCGTCGAGAACTGGCGGGTGAAGATGACGACGTCGCGTGTCTTGATCGACCCGCGGCCAATCTTCTTCGCGGCGTCCTGGTCGATCTTGACGACGCTGAGCCGCTGTTTTCTGAGCTGCGAGATGACGTCGTCGCGCGAGGCCGCATCGATCGTAGCCGTGCGGAGATCGCCGTTGAACGCTCTTGCCGTATAGGTAAACGTAGCCATTTGCTAATCCTCTTTAACGTCTTGCCGGGGAGCCCGACGCGGGCCCACGTGTAGCTGCCGGCTTTGCGGCCGGCGGCTGGCCGGTTCTGCCTTCATCTGCCGGATCCAGCTGACCAATCATGCGCTGGAACTCCGTCGGGTCGCCGCTCACTCGCAGGCATTCGTCTGCCGTGACTTCGCGGTTCATGTACAACGCGTACAAAGCATCATTGAGTGTCTGCATGCCCCACTTCTTACCTGCCTGCATCGACGAGTAGATCTGGTGGACCTTGTCGTCGCGAATGAGCGCACGGATCGCGGGGGTGACGACCAGAATCTCGGCCGCCATCACACGACCCTTTCCCTGCGCCTTCGGCAACAGTGTCTGGGTGACGATTCCCTCGAGCACGAAGGCCAGCTGGGCCCTCACCTGCGACTGCTGGTGCGATGGGAATACGTCGATGATACGGTTGATGGCCTCGGCCGCTGAGTTGGTGTGCAGCGTGGCAAAAGCAAGGTGACCCGTTTCGGCGATGGTCAGCGTCGCGGCGATCGTCTCCAGGTCGCGCATTTCGCCGACCAGGATGATGTCCGGATCTTCGCGGAGGGCGTACTTGAGGGCGTTGGCGAACGACTTGGTGTCGCTGCCGATCTCGCGCTGGTTGATGATGCAGCTCTGGTGCTTGTGGATGAATTCGATCGGGTCTTCGACGGTGATGATGTGTCCCTTACGCTCGCGATTGATCTTGTCGATCATGGCGGCGAGAGTCGTCGATTTACCCGAGCCGGTCGGACCGGTGACGAGCACGAGTCCGCGCGGCTTCTCCGCCATCTTGGCGATCGAGCCAGGCAGTCCGAGCTGATCGAAGGTCTTGATCGCAAACGGGATCTGTCGCACGACCATCGACACGCAGCCTCGCTGCTTGAAGACGTTGCCGCGGAAGCGCGCGAGATTCTGGATTCCGAACGAGAAATCGAGCTCGTCCTCCAGCTCGAACCGCTTCTTCTGCTCCTCGGTCAGAACCGAATAGGCCAATTGCAGCGTGTCCTTTGGCGCCAGCGAATGCTCAATCGATGCGTTCGTTATGTCGCCGTCGATGCGAAGCTTTGGACGCTCTCCGGCCACGATGTGCAGGTCGGAAGCATTGCGGGCGACCATCTCCTCGAGCAGTCCGCGGAGATTGATGCCTGCCTGCGGCTTCGGCGGTCCGGATGGGGACGAAGTGTCAATGAACGGTAAGGTCATCGGTTATCGATTCGAGTGTTGAGGATCAATGCGCGGAGGTTTCACGGACTACCTGCTCCAGAGGACAGATCCCCTTGAGTACTTTCAGCCAGCCGTCCATGCGGAGAGTGAGCATTCCCTCCTCGATGGCGATCTTTTGAATTTCTGCGGCGCCCGCGCTTTGCATGATCAGCTTGCGGAGGGCGGGCGTCATGTTCATCACTTCGTAAAGACCCTGGCGTCCTTTGAGGCCGGTGCCATCGCACTGCTCGCATCCCCTTCCCCGGAAAACGGGAAGCTCTTCCATCTTGGTGTCGAGCGTAATCTGGTCCATGAACGGCTTGGCAGCTTCGGTGGCGCGGCCTTTCGCGTCGCGGAGGGCCATGTCCGTGAAGTGCATGTCGCGCATCGTGATTCCGCCGCCGATTTTGGCACCCGCGATCTCCGCCTTGTCCATCTTGTACGCCTCGGCGCACTTGGAGCATACACGGCGCACGAGTCGCTGGGCAAGAATCAGGTTCAATGCGGAAGCCACGTTGAATGGCTCGATACCCATGTCCATGAGACGCGTGACCGTCTCCGGAGCAGAGTTGGTGTGCAAGGTCGAGAGGACAAGGTGACCTGTTAGCGCGGCCTTGATGGCGATGCCGCCGGTCTCCAGGTCTCGAATTTCTCCCAACATGATGATGTTGGGGTCCTGACGAAGGAACGCCTTGAGCGCCGCGGCGAAGGTCATGCCGATGTCGGTGCGGACGAGCACCTGATTGATTCCAAACAGGTTGTACTCGACCGGGTCCTCCGCCGTCATGATGTTGACGTCGATGTTGTTGATCTTGGAGAGAGCCGAGTAAAGCGTCGTCGTTTTACCGGAACCTGTAGGGCCGGTGACGAGCACCATCCCGTAAGGGTTGGAGATCGCGTCCATCAGCTCGCGCTCGGCGCGGGGCTCGATGCCGAATGTCCCAAGGTCGAGCGTCAGGTTGCCCTTATCGAGAATACGAAGCACCACCTTCTCGCCGAACAACGTCGGCAGGGTGGAGACACGGAAATCGATGACCTTGGTGCCGATCTTCAGCTTGATGCGACCGTCCTGCGGCACGCGACGCTCGGCGATGTTCAGGCTCGCCATGATCTTGAAGCGGGAGATGAGCGCGGGACGCATCTTGATTGGCGGCTTCATGATCTCCTGAAGCGCTCCATCGATGCGATAGCGAACGCGCAGCTCCTTCTCGAAGCATTCGAAGTGAATATCCGAAGCGCCTCTCTTCAGCGCGTCGGTCATGATGGCGTTGATAAGCTTGACGACCGGCGCTTCGTCGACGAGCGCCATGCCGGCGTTGGCCGGCTCTTCTGCTTCACTCTCGAGAATCTCGACGTCGTCGGTATCGGCGATGTCGGCGAGGAGGTTTTCCATCTGCGCTTCGCCCGAGGCGTAAAACTTCTCGATCGCGTTGCGCAGAGTGAACTCGCCGGCGATGACCGGAAAGATGTCGAGGCGGGTGATGAACTTGATGTCGTCGAGCACCGACATCGATGCGGGATCCGACATCGCGACGGTGAGCGTTCGGCCGTCCCGTTTGAGGGGAAGAACGCTGTGCTTAAGCGCAAGCTCACCGGGAATGAGCTTGGCGATGCGCGGATCGACCGTGAACTTGGTAAGGTCGACGGCGGGCATCTTGTGCTGGCGCGCAAGCATCCTGGTGAGGTCGGTTTCCTTTACGTAACCGAGCTTGACCAGGTTGTAGCCTACGCGCGTGCCGTTGTGTCTCTGCTCGGCAAGAGCCTTATTGAGCTGTTCTTGCGTGACCAGCCCTTCTCTCAAAAGCAGATCGCCGATTCTCGGCGTTTTAGCGGCAGGAGCTGTCAAGGACGCATGTCCCTCCGGTGAGGCTTCCTGCGTGCTTTTGGCACTTCGGATGGCCTGGATATGACTCTGTTTGTAGGACGCGGAACCAACGAGAAGGTTACCGTTGAGTCGAGCTTTGCTACCATAGATGGGCCGATGCCTTTCACGCGTCGTAACCCTTCCATAGAGCCGAATGGACCGAGGGAGTCGCGGTCGGAAACGATACGCCTGGCGAGCGCGGGTCCGACGTGTCGGAGGGCCTCGATTTCCTTCTCGCTGGCGACGTCCAGGTCCACGGGTCCGGCTGGTTTTGGGGGCGCCTTTTGCTTCCGCTCTCGCTTTGGCTTCCTGAGACCAGAGCGG
Source organism: Gemmatimonadaceae bacterium (assembly GCA_035317585.1). Classification (GTDB taxonomy): domain Bacteria; phylum Gemmatimonadota; class Gemmatimonadetes; order Gemmatimonadales; family Gemmatimonadaceae; genus UBA4720. The sequence goes on from DATHGO010000249.1 coordinate 4,684, forward strand.
CGAGCGGAATCCGCCGCTTTTATCTGGGCTTCAAGGGCCGAGCGGGTTCTGGAATCCGCTGGAGAACCGCCGTGGAGGGTCCGGTAGGCGCGGTTTGACGCCCCAAGGACCAGTACCACCGAGAAGAAGAGGAGCGCCTTACGCTCGGCAGTGGTCGGCATAACCGACCCTAGCCGCGATCAGGCGGATTTCGTTACCGAAGCCGCGCGACTCGGAGCGTACTCTTCCATCGATGTCGTAAGGAGCAGGGTGGCGAGGACCAGAACGCCAGCGATCACGAAGGGAAAGCCGATGCCCAGGTGGTCCATGGCCACACCTGCAGCCAGTGGAAAGATGACCCGCGAGACACCGCCAAATGTGTGCTGCACGCCCATGTATAGCCCCCGATGCCTGCTTGGAACTACTCTCGACAACATCGCAGTCACGCACGGGAAGACGAACGCCGTGCCAAGGGGCATGAGGGTCAAAGCAACCAGAAGCGTTAGGTAAGAGTGCACCGCTGCGATGAGCGCCAGCCCGACCGCCAACAGCACGAGTCCGAGCCTCGTAAGCCGCACTTCGCCCAACCACTCGATCATCCGCCCAAGGATTCCGGCGCGGACGAAGACTCCCATTCCGCCGAGGTACATGACGAAGTAGCCGACATTGCCTTCGTTTATCGGCAGCCGATTGGCGAGGAGCAGAGGAAGTGTCGGAGCGGTGCCATAGAACGCGCCGATCGCGATAGCGTAAATCCAGATCAATCGCTGCGCGGGTTCCCTTGGGTGCGCGATCACGCTCCACACGGCGCCAGAACTCGTCTGGTGAACGACGGCATGTTCGCTCGTGGCCGCGATTTCTTCACGCGATTCGCGCAAGTAGATACCGGCGAAGATGCTGACGAGGATGCAGAAGATCGCCGATGCGATGCCCGGCGCGTGGCGGCCCCAGTGTATCAGCGCGGAGCCGATGGCGGGACCGACGACGGCGCCAAAGCTGGTGGCCGCCGAGAGCCAGCCAAGACTCTTGGCGCGGTCCTTTGGATCACTGGCGTCCGCGACATATGCCTGGACGACGCCAATCGTCCCGCCACCAAGACCCTGCACGATGCGGCACAGGAGAAGGAGCCAGAGCGTGCTGGCGTAAGCGAAGATTACGTACGCGACCGCCGAAATCAGCAGTCCCGCGAGGAGGGCCGGGCGTCGCCCGTAACGATCCGAGAATCGGCCCCAGAGGGGCGCGCTCGCGAGCTGGGCGATCGAGAAGGCCGCAATCAGAACCCCGACGATCGTCGCCGAGGCTCCGAGCTTGGTTGCGTAGAATGGAAGGAGCGGGATGACCATCGCCAGTCCAAGCATGTCCACGAAAGCCGTGATCATGAGGACCGTGAGCTTCCCTTTCATGCTTTATCTGCGCGTGACCAGCGCGGTTGCGACATCTCCGACAGTCGCCAGCGACTTGGCGGAAATCTTGTCCATCGTGTCCTGCGGCGTGTGATGCGCGGGATAGGTGAGATCGATCACATCGATCACGCGCAGCCCGGCATTCAGCAGCGGCATGTGGTCGTCGACGATCTGTCCACCGCTTTCCTGTACGAACACGTCCCCATGGCCCAGATCCGCCGCCGTCTGCCACACTCGCGAAACGACTTCCGGCGCCTGCTGAAAGGAGTACATCTCGTAAGGAATGCGAAGATCCTTGTCTCCGATCATGTCCCAGAGAACGCCGTACAGCGGCTTATAGTTTGGCGACGGCAGGTGGGTGGCGAAGTACTTCGCGCCGATGAGAACGTCGACCTCGGGCGGACCAAACTGCCCGTAATCCTCTCCATCGGTGAAGAGCAGGTCGACGCCGACGTTGGGTTTGGTTTTCTTGAGGACGTCTCCGAGCGCCACGAACATTCCGACGCCGGAGGCGCCGTCGTTGGCACCGGGAACCGGCATCTTCTTTTCGGCTTCGGTCGCTGCCGACTCCGAGACCGGGCGCGAGTCCCAGTGCGTGATGTAAAGAACCCGCTCCGGAAGGTCGGGACGGAATCGCGCCAGGATGTTGCGCAGCGGAAGCTTCTTCCCGTCGGCGGTAGTGTAGGTGAAGGCCTGGACAATCACCGTATCGGCCCGCGTCCGCATCTGCCGGATGATCCAGTCACCGGCTTGTTTCGCGGCCGGGGTTCCCGGCACCCGCGGGCCGAAATCGACCTGCGCCTTCGCGTAGTTGTAGGCGGCGGTCCCGTTGAACCCGGTCGCAGTCGCGCCGGCGCTCCTTTGCGCAGCGCTTCCCCCATTCGCGTCTCCCTTGCAACCGGCGACCAGGCACAACAGAAGTATGACGAGCATCGATCTCACTTGAATTCCCCAGCGTAAAACTGCAGGTGCATCACCGCACTGAGCACCGTCTGCGTAAAATTGCGATTAAGGTTACGGTCGAAGCTCTCGACGCGCGAGATAACGAAGCTCGACGAAATGTTTTCAGCGACATCCGTATCGGCGCTCATACTGAAGGCGCGCCGGCCGTTGTCGGACAGCCGGCTCTCCCCCGAGAGTGCCAGCGGATTGACGACGAAATTCTGTCCCTGACTTTTCTGATAGCTGACGCGCGTCCGCAGATCGCTCCGCGCATTCCAGTCGGCGGGAAGCGCCCACGGCTTCGAGACATCGATGCTGAAGTCAGAGTTGTCGCCATTGCTGCTCAAACCCGGCTTCGCATCCAACCGCTTGGAGAATGAATACCCCACAGTGCTGGCGAGGGGCCGGGCCCCGGCGAACACGATCGAGCCGCTCAACGGAAAGCTCCGAACGCGGAGCTCTCCCCGATCGTCGATCACTTCGCCAAGCAACGGCTGGGTGCCGTTGAACTGTCGCGTCTCGAGGACTCGGGCATTCGCCCCAACGCTCGAGATGACGGACCTGAGCGCAATCGGCTGGCCGGTCCAGCGTAGCGAGACATCCGGAAACGCGATCTGAGTTCCATCGACTATGTCCTGTCCCTGCTCTAGCCTCTGGGTCCAGTTTCTGGTGTTGATGCGCTGGTATCGGGTGGCGACGCTCGCGCCGAACGGAAGGTTCAGCGAATTGTTGACAGAGAACTGTGTTACGAGCCCGACGCTCGTCGCCAGCTGGTCTCCGAGCTGCCGGAACGTGTTGATGCCACCGAGCCCAAACTGATACAAGAGAGGAGCCGGCACACCGCTCCCATCATAAACGGAGAGGACGCTGCGATTGAAGTTGATGTCCACCGGCTGGAGACCACCGAGGAACCCGCGAAGAAAACTGTTGCTGTCGGTGTGCAGCTTGATCGCGCGTGGCAAATCAAGCGTCAGACCCGCGGTAGTCGTCTGCGAATTGCCGAGGCGCCTGGGGATTCGCAGCGCGCTGGTACTGTCTCCCTCGCGTGCGAAGCTGAGGGTGTTCGGGTCCCGCAGCATGTTGTACGAAGTTCCAAAGTCCAGCCTCGGCCGAAACCACGCGGTGATGGGAGGTGAGATGTTTATTCCGGCCTGCATTGCTCGCTCGCGCTCCAGTCCCGTGTCGGTGCCAAGCACTCGATCGCGATCGCTGGCCGAGACGAGTCCGAGAGGAGAATCCGTGCCGTACCCGCGCAGGTCACGCACCGAGGTGATGTCCCAGCGAACCGAGGCCGCCTTGAACGGGCGGAACACGAGACTGCTGCCGCTGCTCCAGGTTCGGGTCCTGCCTTTCACCGGGCGCGCCGTGTCGTCAGGCGCCAACGCGGGCTTCAAAAAGGAGACGCGATCGTCGTGTCCGTTGGTATAGGCAGTGGTGAGATGCAGCTCCGTCGGCGACCATCGCGCAAGGTCGGGCGCCAGTGCGCGCAACAGGTTGAAATCGAGTCCCACGACGAAATTCTTTGCCTTTCCGTCCTCGTACTCGCTGCGCGACACGCCGGTCGTATACGATGAGTTGAGCGTGAGGTTGTTGAGAAGCGGCGACCACATCGAGCCGGTCGATTGCTTCGTACGCCGCAAGCTAAGAGTGATCGATGTTGCCGCCGAGCGCGGCATGCGCAGTCCTTCGATCGCGTCAGCCTCGATGTCGGACTGGGAGACGAACAACGGGTCAACTGACGCGGATGTGTAGTTGAACGTGAACGGAATCGACACCCCGAGAGACGCGGGAAGCAGCTTCTCGAGGTGAAACGCGGAGCTGAAGTCCCAATTGTTGTCGGTGAGAAAACTCGGTTGTTCGGCCAACTGCCTGAAATTCGGGTCGCGCCTGCTGGCGTTGATGCGGATGTCGGCGAAGTCGCTCGCGACGATCGTCAGTCCGGCCTGGCCGGCGAACCCCGTCTGGTTGACGACGCCCGCGAGCCTGATGTCATCGACCCACACTTCCAGCGTGTCCCCGGGAATAACCGGATTCGCGGCAGCCGCAACGGGAAGTCTGACCATTCCGACGGCCAGCTCCTGAACGGCCGCGAGATTTGGAGGACTCACGCCCGGGTCGAGCGTATACACCATGTATCCGTTGTCGCACGCGGCGTAAACAGAGGCGGCGGTCGCCCCCGGCGGAAGCGGCGTGTTCGCAATCAGCGCGGAGTCGAAACCCTTGCAGGTGTTACGCAGCTTTCCCTGGAGATACGCGTTCTGAATCTGCGCCCTCAGCGCGAACAGTTTCGCGAAGCTCACGTTGATCTCCGGCAGCCACGCGACTTTCGATTTTCCCGAGTTTATCGGCGTGCGATACATGTAAAAGTTGTTGTCGTCGCGGGCGATCTTGATGTAGAACTGAAGCTCCCCATCCGGACCCCAACCGCTGCTCACGCCGCGCGCCCAGACCCGCAGCTCCTTGTAGCTCATGAAATTCTTTTCGCCTTCCGGGAACCGGTAATACGACTCCGCGCGGTCGAACGCGGCTAGATCGGTCGCGATGAGCCGCAGAGACCGCTCGTTGATCTGGACGAGGCCGGGCTGGAAGGCGACGGTCTTGCTCGTCGGCGCATCGGTAACGCCGGGCGGCGATTCGTAGTCGATGCCGTTTCGGACCTTCTTGTCCTGCGTGCCGACTACTCCGGATTGAACAGTGCCCGTCGACGTCTGATCCCCGGCGATGCCGTGCAGAGTTCTGTCGCTGACCTTGAGCCAGGGGGCGCCGGTGAGCCGGAGTCGAGCCAAGGGAACCGTGCTGAATTCATCATCGGCGAGTCCATCGCCAGAAATCATCGTGATGCGAAGCGCCCGCGCTCGCCGCAGCAAAGGATGTCCGAGAGAATCGTCCGGCGTGCTAAATGGAATGCGAAAGAACATCCAGCACACGTTGTCGCGCGCAACTCTCGGTTGCCCCGCGAGCTGTTTTGGCTGGCTGCATACCCCGGGTCGTGTGACCTTCGAAAGATCGGCAAGGTTGACAACGTAGCGCTGCCACTGCTCCTGATCGCGTTCCGCTGTGGTGAGATTGAGAACATTGTCGGCGTCGATGTCTTCTTCATCGAGGCGATTGTTGTGGATAGTGCAGTTCGTCTGCGAGTCGCCGAGAACCTGGCGAATTCCGTAGCCACCGCGGCAGGTGCGGGCAAAACGCAGCGTCGCGAACGTCGGCGCCTGGCCAGGTAAAGTGTCGTACTCCACGGTCAACGAGTCGACTATATCGCCGGGCAGTCCGTTGTCGTTGCTCGCCACGTTGAAGGCGCGAGAAAGGGGATCGCGTTCGCTGTTGAGAGTGTCGAGCCCCTGAATCCGCTTACCGTGATAAGTCGTGTCGAGCGAGCCAGCCAGCGCACCCCGACGAACGATGAGCGTGTCGGGACCGAACGAGACCGAGTTCTCGGAGATATCTCCAAAATCGAAGACGATTGTTGGATTCTTCGACACCGTGGCGCCAATCGGTATCTGGGCCCAGAACTCGAGATTCTCCGCCCGGGAAATGTCGACGCCGCTGGGGTTGAGGACCGTGCGGACGGAACGCCACCTGCGTCCCGCAGGCGCGTTGGGTACCGTCCAGCGAAAGGTATTCGCCTTCAGCTGTCCGCCGACGGAAAGCGGGTATAGCGTAAGCCAGAGCATCGGCTCCGGGCCGGAGATGCCGGTTCCACTCTGGGCAACCGCCGTATCGATCTGATCGATGGGATAGCTGACCCGGTTGCCATCCGCGTCCAGCCCATTGCTCTGCCACGCCATCGTCGTGGCACGTGAGAGGTCGAACACCGTGGCGCCGAAGCGTGCTGGTATGCTGGTTCCAAGAGCCGGTTGGCTGCTGAAATACCACAACGGGTCCGTGAGCGGGATCTGCAAACCGCCTTCCCCTTCGAATGACTCCAGGTAAGCCTGCTGGGATGCATTCGTCTGCGGGCGGCTCGCAGCAAGCTCGGCGGAGAAGTTGACGTGGGAAGGAGCAGTCGTCGGCCCGAAAGGCATCTTGGATACGAGCTGGGTCAACGGCTCCGCATCGAAGTTGAAGAGCGCGCTCACACCGGCAACGAGGGAGGCGGCGGGCTCGAAACCCAGTGGCGGACGCGTGAAGTTGGTGTGCTGACTCTGGGAGATGGCAGTGAAGTTGATTTGCCCGTTCGCCAGTGGAATCTCCGCGGTGGCACCGAGGATCGAGGTGGGAGTCTCCTCGAAGACGGGGTTCTCCTCGTACTGAACCGTGACCTGACGTGGCCGGGGAAAAAGTGTGTCCGGTCGGTTGAAGGAGACACGGCCGAGGTCGTAATCCACGGAGTAGTCGGTGCCGCGCGTCAGGGGAATGCCGTCGACGAGCAGGCGCTCGGAATTCGGACGCACCTGCACTGTACCGAGCATCAGCGCTCCGCCCTCTCCGCTTCCCTCCGCCTGCGCCTGCATCCGGATGTGATAGATCGCCAGGGGCCGTTGCGGGGAGCGGACGTATTCCGGTGGCGTCGTGTAGATCGTGTCGTTGGTCGGATTGCCACCGACGGCAAGACCATTCGAGGCGAAGGGTTTGGCCGATGGAAAAACGAGGAACTGATCGCGGATGGTGTGCGCTCCAGGCGAGCCGAGACTGAGCTCGAAGTTCGGATCGCTGGGTCGCGGCCAGAGTCGGTTCTCCAGATCGAAGCTCGAGCTGTTCGTCGATTGCGCGAGACCGAACAGCTTGAGGTAGGTATCGCCGTTGCCGGCGGCGGGCTTC
>DATHGO010000250.1:0-3201 GCA_035317585.1 Gemmatimonadaceae bacterium
TCACCACGGGTTACGTACTCGGTGGGTTGATCGGAGTTTGCACTTTCGGCCTGCAGAAGCTGCTCGGCCTCTAGGCTACTCCTCTTTGAGCGTTACCTGCGCCGGGTTGACGATGTTCGGATTTGCGCCCGCCGGAACATCCACATAGATCACGACCGGACGACCCTGAATTTCGAGCGTCGAGACCTGCAGTGTTCTCCCCGCCGCTGAATAATTCTTGACGAGATCGGTGGAGCCCTTTCCCGCCTTGGTCTTGTATCGCGCCTCGACACCCTGGCCGGCGACGTGAAAGAACTCGCCAGCCTCTACCGGCGAGTCCCAGACTGTGAGCCACACAATCCCCTGACCCTGCGGAGTGTTAACGACCGCGTAGCGATCGCCATCCCATCCGGTCGCGCCGCGCACTGCCTCGTTCTGGTCGTTTAGCTGCTGAAACAGGAACAGTCTGGTCTCGAACTCCCCGAGGTCGTTGTCGTAGACCGTCGTCGCGTTCGAGAGTGTGCCCAGCGTGACGCGCGTGGGATTGTCACGCTTCAGGAAAAACGCGGCGGGATGGATTATTTGCTCGGTCGATACCGGCATGTCCTTGTAGATGATCGAGCCCGGCTTTCGTTCCTTATAGTTGCGATAGAACTCGGCGCCGCTCAGATACGGGAAGATCATCGTCTCCTGAATCAACTTCGGAGCCGCGGCGAAGATCGGCATCGACGCCTGGTTCTCACGTATCATCTCCCTGATTCGGTCCCAGCCACCGGGGAGATTGATCGCGATGTTGGTGCCGCCGAGCATGATCGAGATCTGCTCGTAGACCGCCTGTCCCTCGAAGACGGATTGAGCCGCCGACAGTCGGTCATTGTCGTCACGGATCTTCTGAACGGAATCCAGGCTGATATACTGATCCTGCAGTGCGTGTACGAGCTCGTGCGTGATGGTAATCGCTGCCATATCCTTCGGGGCGCCATCGACGACGTAAAGCACCTTCGTGTGCGGGTCATAGTAGCCGACGATCTGTTCTTCAAGCAGGCTCGTCAGAAACGCCTGCAGCTTGAGCGTGTCGGGAATCATGCCAAGCCGTTTGTACGCCGCCTCCTGACCCGCAATGTCGTGCGCGGCCAGCGAGTCGGTGAGCTGCTTCGTCACGAATTCGCGCACCTGGTCCTTCGAGCGCGTCTCGACTCTGGGCGGCGTCTTGTATTTGAGTCCCACCGCCTTCTCGATCATCGGCACCGCTTCGGCGACTTCCGCAGCGTACGGACCTTCGTATTTCGGCTTGTCCTTCGCGCAAGCGGATACAAACAACAGCAGCACGCCGCCGACCAGAGAGACACTTCGCTTCAGCTGAACGCTCATTGCACGCAGATTAGAGGAGAACGAAAACGGCATCGCGACCGCTTCAGAGGCCCGAGACGCGCAGATACCACGCGATGATCGCGTCTCCGTGAAGCAGCGCGATCAGCGCAGCGGGCGCAAGAAAGACGCCGAAGGGAAGCTCACGCTTGCGCCATTCTCCCCCCAATTCAAGGGCGAGCTCCGTCTGTCCCTTGTCGTCGGCGAGTCCACGCGCGGAGAGCGGGTAAACGATACCCAGCAGTACTATGGGAGCGAGCACGGCGGCGATGAAGATCGTGAGCAGTGACCGCACCGGGCCGACCGCCGCGCCCACGACGGCCATGAGTGTCACGTCGCCAAACCCCATAGCCGGACGCTTCAACCAAACTTCACCGAGCCAGCCAACAATCGCGATCGCGCCGGCGCCGACGCACATTCCGAGAATTGCGTCCCACGGACCGGCAAACGGCTCCGATTCCCGGAGGTACAGTGCTATAAACGAGGTCAGGAGCACGAAGAACAGCCCGAAAACCGTGAAGCCATCGGGGATGACAAAGTGCTTCGCGTCGGTTATCGCTATCCCCAGCAGAACCGTGACAAACACGGCTACTCGGAAGGCGGTGAATGACATTCCGAAGTGGCCATAGGCGTCGAGCCAGATCAATCCAACCAGCAGCTCGACGATGGGATACTGGATCGAGATGCGCTCCCGGCAGGCGCTGCATTTTCCACGCAGCATCAGCCAGCTCACGATCGGGATGTTCTCGGTCGCCTTGATCTGGTGGCCGCATTTTGGGCACCTCGACCTCGGCTTCACCACTGACAGGCCTTCCGGCCAACGGCCGATACAGACATTGAGGAACGAGCCAATCGCGGTTCCGACCGCAAACACGTAAATGCCTTCCAGAATTTCAATCATGACCGAAGCTCATAGAGAATGATTCCCGTCGCAACCGCGACGTTGAGGGACTCGACGTTGCGGGCAATCGGTAGCGATACCGTTCGTTTCGCTTTCGCGCGGATCGCCGATGACAAACCGGATCCTTCATTTCCAACGGCGATCGCGATTCGCGGCGGAGCGTCGCCCGCTTCGAGCGGACTACCGCCCGCGTCCGTCGCCCACAAGTCGATCTGTTTTCGCTCGAGGAAGCTCAACAGATCGTCAATCCCCGCGTGAAAGGCCGGATGCTGGAACTGCGCGCCCATCGAGCTCCGAATCACCTTGGGATTCCAGAGATCGACTGTGCCCGGCAGCGCGATGGTCGCCGTCGCGCCGAGTGCCGCCGCGGTGCGGACGATGGTGCCCGCATTCCCGGGGTCCTGCACCCCATCAAGGACGATCAAGCGGCACACTCCGGTGACATCCAGTGTATCAAGCGAACGCACGGGAACCTCACCGATCGCGATGACGCCCTGCGGCGACTCGGTTTCGGCGGCGGACCGGAAGTCTTTTTCGGAGACCTCCGTCACCTCGACACCGGACTCGTCGAGAGTCTTTCGCAAGGCTTGGCCTCGCGGAGCGTCGGCGAGCTGGGGAGCGACCAGTGCGCCGCGAACCGTGAGGGGCGAGCGGAGCAGCTCTTCGACCGAGCGTACACCCTCGGCCAGGAAGAGCGAGTGTTTCTCGCGGGCCTTTCTGCGACCGAGATCGCGGGCCAGTGTAAGGAGTTTCACGCGTTGTTTTTGAATGGCTCAGCTGGAATAGGACTTGCCTCCCCGTCTCATTGAAATCCCATTGCTGGAGTATGAATGAAGCGAATTCTTGTAGGTATTGCGATTACCTCCTCCCTCACTGCGTGCGCGATTTCGCAGCAGCAGGAAGTGCAGATGGGACAGGAATATGCGCAACAGATCAACGCGCAACTACCGATC
>DATHGO010000251.1:0-2615 GCA_035317585.1 Gemmatimonadaceae bacterium
CGGCGTGGAATGGCGACGCGCGGGCCGTAGCGTTGATGAGCGACATCGGCTTCGATCCGCGAACTCCCGGACAGGACGGGGGTTCGGCGCTGCACTGCGCGGCGTGGGAGGGCTCGGCGGAGACGGTTGCGGTGCTTCTGCGTCGCGCCGACGCGCAGTCTCTAATCGCGATTCGCGACGCGCGTTACAACGCTACGCCGCTCGGCTGGTGCTGTCACGGTTCCCGGTTCGGGAACACCAGCCACGATCACGCCGGTGTGGCGAGACTCCTTCTCGAAGCGGGCGCCCGACCCGAACCCGGGACCAGTGAAGCATCGGCGGCGGTCGAGGCCGTTCTCAACGACTGGCGGAAGGTGAGCGATGAATCCAAGTAAGAAAAACAACGGAACGGGATCCGAGATCTCAGAAGCAAAGGCCACTGAACGGGATCCGAGATCTCAGAGGCAGAGATCTGAGTTGTTGGTCACTGCGCGCCGACCATTCAAAGGCCGTTCATGGGTAAAAGCGACAGCATTTACCTGAATGGCGGCTCGTGAGGTCCGAGCGCAGTGCCTAACGCCTGACATCTATGCTGCTGAGATCTCGGATCCCGTTCAGTTGGCCTTGCTTCTGATATCTCGGATCCCGTTCAGTAGCAGTTGCAATCGTTATCGAACGGTTCGCATCTTCAGCGCGAGACATTTATGACAACGATCTCAAAGAGCAATAAACTCGTCACGCTGATCAACGTCTTCACCGGCGCCCCCGCCCATCAGCAGGAGATCGTGGATCTACTCGCGCGAGCAACCGAAACCTCGGTGCGCTATGCGCCAGGTTTCATTTCTGCCAGCCTGCACCGCAGCCTCGACGGCACCAGGGTCGTGATGTACGCCCAATGGCGCAGCATCGAGGACTACCAGGCGATGCGGGAGAATCCGGCGCCGCTTCCCTACCTGCAGCAAGCGGTTGCTCTGGCCAAGTTCGAGCCTGGGATGTACGAGGTTGTGGAGACCTATTCCCCCCCAGCAGAAGGGTAAAGGTCGTTTTCACCGCACCGCCTGGCCGACACCATCCGACCAGCCCGAATTGAGTATGGCCAATTTCGGGAACTGGTCACAGATTGTCGCACGCCACCGCCGAAACATATGGTACCGAAGTATCCCTCCCACCCGCCAAAGATGACACGTCGCAACAACCTCGGAATCGCGTTGCTGCTCTCGACCGCAGTGCTTTCTGCGTGCGGGGGGGATTCCATCGCGCCCCCGCCCCCGCCACCGCCGCCGACAACGGGAACGCTCGAGTTCAACATCGTTACGATCGGGGTTGACATCGACGCCGATGGCTTTCTGCTGGCAGTCGATGGTTCAGTTCCGAAGACAATTCCCGCCAACGGGACAGTGAGTATGTCGTTGCCGCCCGGGACTCACACGGTGGCCATTAGCGGGCTCGCCTTCAATTGCGATGTGACCACGGCGCCCGCGTCGGCTGATGTCGTCCTCGCGACGACGACCCCGGCGGATGTGCGGGCGAGCTGCACACCCTATCTCCGCAATGCCATCGTCTACACCAGCCAGCAATTCGGCATCCCGGAGGTCATGGTGATGCGCCCCGACGGCTCCCGGAGCGAGCGACTCACGACCGATCAGCTGTCCTACTCTGCCCCGGTCGTGTCGCCTGACGGACAGACAATCGCCGTGGCCTGGTACCTCGGTGGAGGGTGGAACGGGATCTACCTGATGGATCGATTCGGCAAGACACATACAAAGCTGGTCGGCAATTCCAACTTCGACGGCACGCCGGCCTGGTCACCCGATGGGACGAAGATCGCATTTCGCAGCAGCCTGCACGGGCCGTACGGCGATTACGGCCGCATCTTTGTCATCAATCGCGACGGAACGGGGCTGCGCCAGCTCACGCCCGAGGTCGCGGCCGGTGACTACAAGTATGACGACGGTGCCGCCTGGTCGCCCGACGGAACGCGCCTCGTTTTCTCGCGAAGTGGGGTGTTGTTCTTGATCAATGCCGATGGTACCGGTCTCGTCTCGACCGGTGTGACCGGGGAGTACCCGGCATGGTCCCCGGATGGAACGCAGATCGCCTACGGGAGCGTCAGCGGAGGAGTCGAAGGAATCTTCGCGATGGATATGAGCTTCACCCCACGCCGGCTCACGACAGCGGTTCAGTCCGATCAATGGCCTCGGTGGTCGCCGGATGGGCTTCAACTCGTGTTTCAGCGCGTAGAAAACAACGTCTTCCATCTTTACAAGATGAGCGCGGATGGGAGTGGTGCGACGAGGCTGAACAATGTGACGCAGAGTGAGTCCGGGCCACACTGGAGCCGCAACTTCTAGCGTCCAGTTGTACGGTGCTTGCAGAGCGAGTTGAGCGATGGAAACCTCCTATTGGCGTGTTCCTTTCTTCAAGGGGTTTAGTATGCGAATCCACGCTCTAGCCACCTTCGTAGTCGCCCTTCTCCTGACGACTGCTTGTCCCAAGAAGTCGTATGTCGTCGCCGCTGCGCCGGCGGAGCCCGGACACTTCGCGGTGATCCTCGAGCGGTCACCAACAGGATGGGCCGCGCATTGCGAGGTGGGGTGTCAGTGGACCGACGTAACTATGTCATGCAATGGTTGCGA
>DATHGO010000252.1:0-2306 GCA_035317585.1 Gemmatimonadaceae bacterium
TCTCAGGCGCTGAAGGTCGAGGAAGCTCACGTCGCAAGATTGCGAGCGAGGTAGTCCTTGAGCTGCCCGGCTTCGACTCGCTCCTGCTTGAGAGTGTCACGATCACGCACCGTCACGGTTGCATTCGTGAGCGACTCACCATCGACCGTGATGCCGAACGGAGTCCCGACCTCATCCTGACGGCGGTAGCGCCGGCCAATCGCCCCACTATCGTCGTAGAAGACCGGGAACGATTCCCTCAAGTCGTCGGCGATGCGGTGCGCCATCTCCGGCATTCCGTCCTTCTTCACGAGCGGGAACACCCCGGCCTTGATCGGCGCGATGGAAGCGTGCAAACCCAGGACTGTTCTCCCTTCGGATTCTCCCTCGACCGCCTCCTCGCGGTAACCGTTCACGAGAACGGCGAGAGCCGTTCTGTCAGCGCCTACCGACGTCTCCACGACGTAGGGAAGGTACCGGCGGTTGTTGGGCTGATCGAAGTACTCGAGCTTCTTCCCGGAGAATTGCTGGTGTTGCGACAGATCAAAGTCGCCCCGGTTATGCACGCCTTCGATCTCCTGGAATCCGAGCGTGCCCCCGAAATCGAATTGCACATCGAACGCCGCGCGGGCGTAATGCGCCAACTCGTCCTTCGTGTGCTCGTGGAATTGCAGCCTGTTCTCGGCGAGGCCAAGGCCGCGGTGCCAGGCCATCCGCTGCTCCTTCCAATACTCGAACCACTTCATGTCGGTGCCGGGCTCCACAAAAAACTGCATCTCCATCTGTTCGAACTCGCGCGTGCGGAAGATGAAGTTGCCGGGCGTGATCTCGTTGCGAAACGCTTTACCGATCTGCGCGATTCCAAACGGCACTTTCTGGCGCGTCGACTGCTGGACGTTCAGAAAATTGACGTAGATGCCCTGTGCCGTCTCTGGACGAAGGTACACTACCGACGCCGTATCTTCGACGGGACCCATGAACGTCTTGAACATCAGGTTGAACTGGCGCGCCTCGCTGAGCGTTCCTTTCATCCCGCACGCCGGACACTGAGCATCGGGCGTTCCAGGTGTGCCCTTGATGCGAGGATCGTCGGCGCGGAAGCGCTTTTTGCAGTTCTTGCAATCCACGAGCGGATCGACGAATCCGCTGACGTGCCCGCTCGCTTCCCAGACGCGCGGATGCATCAGGATCGCCGCATCGAGCCCCTCGATGTCGTTCCGTGCGCGCACCATCGCGTGCCACCAGCGATCCTTGAGGTTCCTTTTGAGCTCGACGCCAAGCGGACCGTAGTCCCACACGGATCCCGTACCGCCGTAGATCTCTGAGGATTGGAAGATGAAGCCGCGTCGCTTCGCGAGCGACACCAGCTTCTCCATTACGTCGGGGTGGTTGGGCATCCGGGAAAGCTAGTCGGCCCGAGCGCTATGCATCCAGTTCCGCGCTCAGCTTCGGCTCTGCCGGCGCGCGCTGGCCGAGCAGGCGGGCAACGATTCGGTCGCCATGAAACCGGCCGTTTTCGATGAATACCTTGTTCGCATCGTAGCCTGCGACCACGACTCCGGCGATGAACAACCCGGGAATCGGTGTTTCGAGCGTGTTGGGGTCGTGGTCCGGGATGCCGGTTTTTGGATTTATCGGCACCCCGGTTTCGCGCAGCAGCTCGAGACTCGGCGCAAAACCGGTCATGATATAGACGCGATCCGCCTTCAGGCGACTCTCGTGCTTACCGGTGGCAAGAAAAATGTCGCGCGGCTCGATCGATTTGACGCGACTGTCCCATCTTACGGCGATCTGGCCTTCCTTGACGCGGTTGGTGAAATCAGGCAGCACCCACGGCTTGATCTTTTTGTCGAAAGTTGGACCGAAATGAACGAGCGTCACTCGCGCGCCTGATCTCCACAAATCGAGCGCCGCTTCCGCCGCCGAGTTGCCGCCGCCGACAACGACGACATCCTGCTGAAACGCTTCGTGCCCTTCGCGATAGACGTGCGTCACGTGCGGCAGGTCTTCGCCCGCCACGCCAATGCGATTGGGTGAGCCGAAGTATCCGGTCGCGATAACAACTGCCCCTGCTCTGGTTTTGCTCTCCTCGCCCCCCGCCGTGCGCGAGATAACGGTGAATTCTCCGGACCAGCCCTGGATGGCAGTCACACGCTCTCGCTGGCGCACCGGAATCGCGAAATACGAGACGACAGCACGGTAGTAGGCGAGCGCATCCCGTCGAGTCGGCTTCTCGGTGGCGATGACGAAGGGTAGTCCGCCGATCGAGAGCTTCTCGGCCGTCGAAAAAAATCTGGCGTAGGTCGGGTACGCCGCAATGGTGCTCA
>DATHGO010000253.1:0-11822 GCA_035317585.1 Gemmatimonadaceae bacterium
TTGATCTCCTCGGTGCTCGGCACGATCGCTGGCAGACCAGCCGCCGTCAGCGTTGAGTTGATTGACGGCAGGATGATGAGCGCGCCGCGCATCGCCGACAGCTGTCGATCGAGCTGCGCCGAGAGATCGTTGAACACGGTATACGACTGGGCCGTCGGTTTTGCATCGGTCCCTCCAACGACACCCGCCAGTGCAGCGATCTTGTTGTTCAGTTTGATCGGGTAGTTGAGAGGGTCCTGACTCGATTGATTCCGGACCTGATATATCTCGCCCTCGACCGCCGAGAGCTTGTTCGACAGATCGTCAGCGATACGGGAAAATGCGGCGCTCTTGTCGGCCGGCATTCTCTTCGTGCGATCCGCGAGCTGTGCCTTCACGTTGCGGATAGTCTTCACGGCATCATTCGCCTGGCTGGTCTTGTCGTGAATACGCATCAGAAAGTCGAACTGTTCCTTCAGATCAGCGTTGCTCGCGGTGCTGCGCGGGTCTTTCACTACGGTTAGAGGCTGGGTGTAGCTCTGGCCGTTCACGTTGAGCCGGACGGCGTAGGTTCCCGGCAGCACGACGGGGCCCGCGATGCTGCCGGCCCAGAGAATCATGTTCTCAAAAACCGAGGGATCGGGATAGCGAAGATTCCAGGCGAACGTGTTGAGTCCGGCTTTGTTCGCTACCCGCGGCGGGGGTGGCCGCCGCACCGGGCCCTCCTCGCTCGGCGGCGTCTCTTCGCCTCTCGCTTCGGCGCGCGCCGTCGTGTCCGGGGTCACGCCGGCGCGCCGCAAGCTGTCGTTGCGCGCCGTGCGAATGCTGTCGGCGCGAACTGAATCGGCCGCGACCTTGGGATCCTGCTGGCTGGTAAAGGTGCGAATGATTTTCCCCTGTGGGTCGAGAAAATCAATCGTCACCAGTTGGCGCGGCTGCGCGAGCGAGTAGTAGACGACGGCGCCGGACGGAGGATTGGCGCCGGTCGGATGTCCGCCCGCGGCTCCGTTTCCTCCTCCCCCTCCAAATCCGGCGCGATAGACCCTGCGCGGCTTGAATAGATGCGCTGGAGCACGAGAAATGTCCGGACTCATCTGCCGAAGCGCCGAGAGGTCGTCAAGAATCCAGAACGACCGCCCATGCGTCGCGGCGATCAGGTCGCCTTCCTTCACGGCGAGATCGTGTACAGGAACGATCGGCAGGTTTCGCCGCAGCGATTGCCAGTTGGCCCCATCGTCGAACGATACCCAGACGCCCCGTTCCGTTCCCGCGTACAGAAGTCCGGCGCGCTCCGGGTCCTCGCGCAGAACGCGGGTGAACTCGGTAGCGGGAATACCGTTCGTGATTGGTATCCAGGTAGCGCCATAGTCGCTGGTCTTGTACAGGTACGGCTTCATGTCGTCGAGCTGGTACCGGTTTGCTGCAAGATACGCGGTGCCGGCCGCGAAATTCGACGCGTCGATCATCGAGATGCGCGCCCACTCTGGCAGGCCAGCGGGCGTCACGTTCTTCCAGGTCTTTCCGCCGTCGCGAGTAATATGGACCAATCCATCATCGGATCCCGCCCAGATCACGCCGGCCGTGCGCGGCGATTCGGCGATGGTGAAAACGGTCGCGTAGTACTCGACAGATGTCTGATCCTTTGTGATCGGACCGCCGGACGCGCCCAGCGTGCGGGGATCGTGCCTCGTCAGATCGGGACTTATCGGCTTGAATGTCTGGCCTTCGTCATCGGTCTGAAAAATTACGCTGCTCCCGACGTACATCCGTCCCCGATTGTGCGGCGAGATCACGATCGGATAGGTCCACTGAAAGCGATACTTCGCGTCGGCGGCGTCGTGGCCCATGGGATTGTTCGGCCACGGATTGACGTCGCGCTCGAAGCCGGTCTTGATATCCTTTCTGGTGAGAAGACCCCCGTACGACCCGGCGAACACGATGTCAGGGGTATCGGGTCGCACCGCGATGTAGCCGCTCTCGCCGCCACCGACGTCGTACCAGTCGCTGATGTCGATTCCACCGCTCTTCCGGCTGGGGCCGCACAGCGTCGAATTGTCCTGCTGCGCGCCGCAGACCCGATATGGGAAATGATTCGTTGTCACGACGTGGTAGAACTGGGCGGTCGCCTGGTCCTGCTCGGTCCACGATTTCCCGCCATTGAACGACACGTTCGCGCCGCCGTCGTTCGACTCGATCATTCTGTCAGCGTCGTTAGGGGCGATCCACAAGTCGTGGTTGTCGCCATGAGGAACCGTGATCGGCCGAAATGTTTTGCCGTCGTCGGTCGACCGGTACATCCCGGTATTGAGTACGTAAATCGACTTGTCGTTCTTAGGGTCCGCGAAAATGCGAGTGTAGTACCAGGCGCGCTGGCGTAGCCTCCGCTCACTGTTCGTTCGCGTCCACGTGGCGCCTCCGTCGGAGGAACGAAACACTCCACCCGAATCGGCTTCCACGATCGCCCAGACTTTGTTCGAGTTGCTCGGCGAGACCGTGAGCCCAATGTTGCCGATCACGCCCTGCGGCAGGCCGGGATTGCGCGTCAGCTCAGTCCAATGCTCGCCGCCGTCCGTGGATTTGAAGATCCCGCTTCCCGCTCCGCCTGACACGAGCTGCCACGGAGTTCTCCACGCCTGCCAGAATGCGGCGTATATGATTTCCGGATTGTTGGGATCGAGCACGAGATCAGTGACCCCGGTGGAGTCGTTGCGGTAAAAAATCTTTCTCCACGTCTTCCCGCCGTCCGTAGTCTTGTAAACGCCCCGCTCGGTGTTCGGGCCGAATACGTGGCCCTGGGCTCCGACATAGACGATGTCGGGGTTCGTAGGATTTACGCGGACTCGCGAAATCTGCCGAGTGTCGGTGAGGCCGAGCGAGGTCCAGGTTTTTCCGGCGTCGCTGGTGCGCCAGACTCCGTCGCCGTGCGATACGTTTCCGCGAATCGGATATTCACCCGCGCCGACGTAAACGATGTCGGGATTCGACTCACTCACGCCGATCGCCCCAATTGTGCCGCCGAAGTACTTATCGGTGACCGGCATCCAGGTAATTCCGCCGTCTGTGGTCTTGAAGACTCCGCCGCCGGTCGTCCCGAAGTAGTACTCGTTGGGACGTTTGCCCGATCCGGCCACCGCGACCGATCGTCCGCCTCGAAACGGGCCGATCTCGCGCCACTTGAGCGCGGCGAGGGTACTGCTGTCGTACGCGGTCGACGACGTCGGTGGGGCCGGAATCGCTCGTACCGGAATCGGCGGGCGCTGCGAAATGGCGGACGAAGGAGACAGGAACACGGTCGAAAGTGCTGCGCCAACCAATGGGCAAAGGGCGCGAAATCTCACGAATCAATTCTCCGGGCGAGCAAGGTGAGTGGCCGCTAGTATGTAGCGAACACTCCAACCTGTCGGCAAGTGGTCCCGGTGCCCGAACGTGCCTTTCTGTTTCGTCCGGTCTCTAGCGGAGAAACCGGTCCGCGAGCTGCGCGAGCCGTTCGTCTCCATCGCGCTCCGCTCGCTCACGAATTTTTTCCACGTAGGGGCGCAGCCTTTTTTCGCCCCAGTAGTACCCGGTCGCGCTCTCGGCGCTTCCCGTGTCGCCCGATTGCGCACCCTCGAGCAGGGCCTCGGCCGCAGCCTCATCGTAGCCGGGATCGCTGCGGGCGGGAAGGGAATAGTGCTTTCCCGGATCCCCCCACCCAGCATCTTCTTTCACGAATGCTCGCGACATTTCGATTGCCCTCGACGGAAGAGATGTATTGTCGCAGCTTTCAAGCCGGTATCACGGGACTTGCATGTTATCTTGGCAAGTCGGAAAACATGGAGGTTGGATGTCAGAGGAATCCTTTGAGGAGCAGCAGGAAACGCTCGACCCGCACCGCCGCGAGGAGAGAGATGGGGCCGCTCTCGAGCTCGGCGGAAGGCTCCGGCAGAGGGGCGTGCTCCTTACTGGGCGCGAGACCAGCGGCCAGCTCGACGATCTCATGACAGCCATCGATCGCTTCGAGGCGGCAGTGATCGCTCGCGGTGGAGACCTGTTCGTGAATACGCCCTCCTCCAATCCGCCGGAGAATCCCGATTTCGTGATTCCATTTCGCGTACCCGGAGAGGATCCGGAGGCTTACGCCGCGCGTATCAACGAAGCCGCCGAACGGTTGGAGACAGTCGACCTTTAGTCGGCTTCTGTTGTGAATAGCGCGACGCGCCGGAGCATCCGCTGGGCGCAGGCCGGCCTGCTGATAAATGCGGTCCTGGTGCTGGTCAAGCTCTTTGCGGGCATCATCGGTCACGCAAACGCGCTGGTGGCCGACGCCATCGAGTCTTCGGGCGACATTTTTTCCTCGATGATAGTGTGGATGGGCCTGAGCATTGCTGCCCGTCCCGCCGACGAGGATCACCCTTATGGCCACGGCAAGGCCGAGCCACTTGCCGCCGTCGTGGTCTCACTGATGCTGCTCGGCGCGGCGGCGGTGATCTCGATCCTGGCGATTCGTGAGATTCGGACGCCGCATCACCTTCCGGCGCCATTCACGCTGTTCGTCGCGGCGGGTGTGATCATCGTCAAGGAGATTCTCTACCGGCGCGTGTCGCGGGTTGGCAGGGACGTTGGGAGCACGGCTGTCACCGCCGATGCGTGGCATCACCGTGCGGACGCAATCAGCTCACTCGCCGCGTTCATCGGGATCAGCATCGCGCTATTGGGCGGTCGCGGCTGGGAGGCTGCCGACGATTGGGCCGCGCTCGTCGCCGCCCTCGTGGTTGCGGTGAATGGTGTGAGAACACTCCGTCCCGCGATCTCCGGGCTGATGGACGAAGCACCTGACCGAACGGTCAGGGAGCGTGTTCTCGAAGCGGCGTGCGCCGTGGAGGGCGTGCGTAACGTGGAGAACTTGAAAGTGCGACGATCCGGGCTCGGCTTCTACGTTGACCTTCACGTGCAGGCTGACCCCGGGATCTCGCTTGAAGACGCACACGAGATCGCGGCGACGGTCAAGTACGCGATAGTGGAAGCGATTCCGAGCGTGGCCGGTGTACTCGTTCACATGGAGCCGTATCGCAACAGTGGAAAACTGTCGGACGATCCGGTGCTGAGCTTGCCACCAGCTTGAATCAGCCGGCTATTTTCGCTTCCAGTCGCCGCTCTTTCCGCCCCGCTTCTCAATGAGACGTACGTCCGAGATCTGCATACCGCGGTCGAGTGACTTCGCCATGTCGTAAATCGTGAGCAGCGCGACGGTGACAGCCGTGAGCGCTTCCATCTCTACGCCTGTCCTCCCGCGAGTCGACGCCCACGCAGTGACACGAACCCCTGGTAATGAGCGTTCCACCTCCAGATCCACTCCGGCGTCCGTCAGCGCGATTGGGTGACAGAGCGGAATGAGTTCGGCGGTCCGCTTTGCCGCCATTATACCGGCAATGCGCGCCGTGGCGATGGCGTCGCCCTTGGAGAGGGCATGTCGCTCGATCGCATCGAGCGCATCGAGGCTCATTGTTATCGAGCCTTCCGCGAATGCGGTGCGCGCGGTCTCAGCTTTCTCCCCGACATCGACCATGCGGGCACGCCCTTCGGCGTCCAGGTGCGTAAGGTCGGTCATCGCAGCGTCGCGGACAGATCGCGAATCAGTTTCGAGGCGATGAGCTGCGGACTGACGTTTCCATCGGCGTAGGTCTGCGCTTTGAGAACCGCATCCACCGCCCTCGCGGCGGAGTCGGCGGCGGAGACATCCTTTCTGTGGAGCGCGTCACGTGCTCGTTCACCAAGAAGCTCGACCAGCGCTTCCAGCGTATTAGCGAACGCGCCCCGCGCGCCCGCGGATCCCTGCGAGAGGGCCGTCGATTGAATCAGAGATGGACGAGCGCTTGTAGCCGCGTCCACGATTCTTCGGGCGTTGATCGTCGCCTTGGCGTCGGTATCACCGGTGAGGAGTCTGCCCGGCGCACCGGCGGCTGCCCGTACCCGCTCGGAGGTCGTCATTTTTGCCTTGCCGTCGAGCGCTTTCTTGACGACTGGGTTCTCCACGAACGCTCGGACCGCGCCGTCCTGCACGAGAGGCACGCGGGCCGATATGACGCGCGAGCGAATGGTGGGCAATAGCGCCCCAGGCTCGCTCGATGTCAGAATGATGGTGGTGTCAGCGGGGGGCTCCTCGAGCAGTTTCAGAAATGCATTGGCTGCCATGTCCGCGCCTTCCTGGGGAACCATTCGCTCAGCGTCGCCGATGATGAAGATCTTCCGGTTTCCCATTGCCGGCGAAATGGCTGCCCGCTGAACCAGAGAGCGAACAGTGGCGACATATATGCCTTCCGTCCCCGAAGGCGCAGCGTAGAGCCCGTTCGCCGCTGCCCGCTCGGCTGTGGCTTCGGCGTAGTCGTCCCGCACCTGCTCGAGATCCGGATCGGAATCCTTGAGCCTGGGTCGGGGAAAAATCCAATGAAGATCCGGATGCGTCAGCTCAGCGACATAACGGCAGCTCTTGCATGCCCCGCATGGTGCGCTCGACTCGGCGCAAAACAGCCGTTGGGCAAGCCAGAGAGCGAGGCGCTGCTTGCCGATTCCGCGCGGCCCCTGAAGCAACAGGCTCGACGGCAGCGTTCCGGCGCGAATGCTCTCGGTCAGCCGCTCGCGAAGCTGCTCATGTCCGTAAAGGTCGATGATCGGCACGTCGAAATATGGTCAGGGCGCCGCCGCCGGTCAGGTGCCTTTGCCATCTTCGGACACTGGCACATTTTCTGACCTGTATGGAAGGATCAGTCTCGACGCAAACCGGAACAGGAGATCGCCATGCCCAGTCAGCTCAAAGGGCGCAAAGTCGCATTCCTCGCCACTGACGGAGTGGAACAGGTGGAGCTCACAGCGCCCTGGAACGCTCTAAAGCAGGCAGGGGCTGATGTCGTGCTCGTATCCGACAAGCTGGGCGAGATCCAGGCGATGAACCACGACACGAAGGGAGAAAAGTTCAAGGTGGACTTCGAGGCAGCCAGGGTTACGGCCCGTGATTTCGACGCGCTGGTGCTGCCGGGCGGAGTAGCCAATCCCGACAAGCTGCGCACCAACAAGGATGCGGTGAAGTTCGTCCGCGAGTTCATGGAGCTGGACAAGCCGGTCGCCGCGATTTGCCATGGACCCTGGCTGTTGGTCGAAGCCGATGCCCTCCGCGGGCGGACGATAACTTCGTGGCCCAGCCTGGAGACCGACGTCAGGAATGCCGGCGGGGCATGGGTGGACAAGCAGGTACAGGTCGATCAGAAGCTTCTCACGAGCCGTAAGCCCGATGACCTGCCGGCCTTTTGCGTGAAGCTGGTTGAGCTGCTAGCCGACGCCATCGACGAGCGGCGTCTGGACAAGATGGTAGAGCAGAGCTTCCCGGCCAGCGACCCGCTACCCGGACCGATCGCTCTGGGGTAGTAAGAGTCAAAATACGCCAAAAAGCGGCACGTGCTTTGCACTGCAAAGTACTTGACAGCCGTCAACTCAACACCTAGCTTCGCTGCCATGGCTTCGGTCACCCCACTTCATCGCACTCCAGCTCCGGAACCGCCGGCGCTGCACGTACGCGCGATGGACAACCTCCGTTTCATCCGCGACACGATGGAGGCGGCCGGCGCGTTCACCGCCGTCTCGGGCTGGGGTATGGTCGCAGTCGGAATCATCGCTACAATCGCAGCCATAATCGCCAACGCCCAGCACTCGGTGCTCGGATCGATTTACGTCTGGATGGCCGCGGCTGTTCTCGCACCCGGTGTAATGTTGTGGGCGATCGTGCGAAAGGCGCGCAGAGCGCATGTGCCGTTGCTCTCGGGACCGGGCCGCAAATTCATTCTAAGCTTTTCGCCGCCGATGTTCGTCGGAGCGTTGCTGACCGTCGTGCTCTACCGTGCGGGTGTCGTCGAGGCGATTCCGGGGATGTGGCTGCTCCTTTACGGAACTGGAGTCGTTGCGGGCGGCGCGTTCTCGGTGAGAGTCGTCCCGGTCATGGGAATTTGCTTCATGTTGGCCGGCACTCTTGCCCTCTTCACTCCGGCGACGTGGAACGACTGGATAATGGCCTCGGCGTTCGGCGGCCTCCACATCGCCTTTGGAATTCCGATCGCACGGAGGCACGGTGGCTAAGCACGGAACCGCGCCTGACGACCGTCGCCCTACGGTTGGTGGCTTGCGCACGCTTCGCGGGAAATCGGAAGCAGGGGCCAAATCATCTCTGCGAGGCGACGCGCTCGACCGCCTCATTCATGAGCGTCTGCGACTCGGAATCGTGAGCGCGCTTGCCGTCAATGATTCGCTCAGCTTTAGCGACCTCAAGAAGCTGATGAAGACGACCGACGGCAATCTGAGCGTCCATGCCCGGAAGCTCGAGGAAGCGGAGTACATCACGTGCACCAAATCCTTCGAGGGGCGTATGCCGAAGACGGAATATCGGCTGACCGCCACCGGGCGGCGCGCGTTGGAGCGTTATCTCGATCACATGGAGGCGCTCATTCGCGCCACTCGGGAGCGCTAGCAGAGTGCCCCACACACACCACGCAATGAAGCACACGCACGCCCGTCATCAGCCCGCCAGCGGGCACCCGCAGCCTAGCAAAGCGGAATTGGGAATTCACGTCGCCGTGATCATGGATGGCAATGGACGGTGGGCCAATGCGCGCGGGCGTCCGCGGACAGCCGGGCACATCGCCGGCGCACGGGTAGTCCGAAAGATCGTCGAGGCGGCTCCCGATTGCGGAATCGGAATGCTCACGCTGTACGCGTTCTCCGCGGACAACTGGGCGCGCCCTTCGCGCGAGGTCGCACTTCTGATGCGGCTATTCCGGCGCTACCTGGTTGCCGAAACCGACCGCTGCGTAACGAACGATGTGCGCATGCGCATCATCGGACGTCGTGACCGCATCCCGGCCGAGCTTCTTCGCGCGATCCGAGCCGCGGAGGACGCAACCAAGGAAGGCACCCGACTCGATCTGCGGATTGCGGTCGACTACTCGGCGCGCGACGCGCTGTTGAGAGCTGCCCAGTGTCTGAGCGGTGCCGACAGCATCACGCGCGAAGACCTTTCGCGGGCGATGTCCAACGTCGATCACTGGGAAGGTGAGTCCCGCGACGTGGACCTTCTGATCCGCACGGGAGGCGAGAAGCGTCTGAGCGACTTCCTTCTGTGGGAATGCGCGTACGCAGAGCTTTACTTCACGGATCGTCGCTGGCCCGATTTCACTGCCGCTGACCTACAAGGCGCTGTAAACGAATTCCACTCGAGGGAGAGAAGGTTCGGTACAGTTCCGGCCGCTGCCGCAGGATAACCACGGCGTCGAGTCAATGCGCTAGAACGCCAACCCCAAGGTTAATGGAGTAGCGCGCCGCGTTCTGTCGGCCGACCATACATGTTCACGTAACTCAACGAATGGGCGGAGCCGTCGAACGGATGCCTTGATTCCGACGCCGGCGTTGACGCCGAACGCTGTTCCCACACCTTGCTCGGCATACCCGCCGATACCTCCGAGCAGGTACGGGGCAAAAATACCGACTGGGTGCGAGTACACGAGATTACTCGTGAGGCTTGTCACCCGCCCGCCTGAAAACCTGCCTGGCCAGTTCATAAAGGCGGCGTCCAAGCGAACGTCAGTGTTTCGCCAGGGTGTACCAAGCTCGAGGGTTCCCAGGCCGAGAGAACCAATACTCCCACCGGGCTTGGCGGCAACACCCAACCCAACACCGAAGCTAAGTGGGCGTTCCGATCCTTGTTGTTGCTGTGCGCCAGCCGATACACCGCAGAACACCACCGCGAAGCCCGCAGCAGGGACGAATGCCAAAAGGAACTTGAATGAGGCGCGAGTCATCTCATCTTCTCCGTGGTTGTTGGTGCCTGTTGGGGATTGGACACCAGGGGTTACTCCCGCGTTGCTCCCGTGTAAAGGCTGGTTCTTGTCTTAGGGCTCGCAGTTAAGCGCCCCTACGGCCCTCCAGCGCCGGGGTTCTCGAACACGGCATCATCCATTCCGACGCCCCGGTCTTAACGTAGCAGCTTTCCATCCGTCTACCTGTTCAGCCGCCGCACTTTCGCGCGTGGCGCTCAACAGTTGTGGAGGATTTGAAATGTCGTCAGTTCGTACCTTGGCGCTCGGCGCCTTGATGATCGTTGGTGTGGCGGGCGTCTCAGCGGCCCAGTCTACCACGACTCCGCCGTCGCGCGCTCAGCGCTCAGGCGAGATGCAGGGTCGCAGAGGCGGAGGACGCGGTGGTGAGTTCGGCCGCGATCTCAATTTGACCGACGCGCAGAAAGCGCAGATCAAGACGATTCGCGCGAAGTATCAGCCGCAGCACGAGGCGCTCCGCGCCCAGGCCAAGCCGTTCATGGACGCGGCCCGCGCAGCTCGCCAGAAGGGTGACACTGCCACCGCGCGCAGCAACATGGAGAAGGCTCGACAAGTGATGCAGGGTGGCCAGTCCATCCGCACCCAGGAAAACGCCGAGATTCGCGCGATCCTGACGCCTGATCAGCAGGCGAAGTGGGACGCTCGCCAGAAGAAAATGGCTGAGCGTGAAAAGGGTGGACACAAAGGCTGGGGCAAGAAAGGCAAGACCGCTCCCGCGACAAAGTCGTAAGCAGTAACGACTCTCGAACGCAATGAGCCTCCGGCGCTGAAAAGTGCCGGAGGCTCTTTGCATCTGCGGCAAGACTATCCGCGCATCGCCGCAAAAATTAGTTTTGCGAGGACGGAACTTGTTCGGCCCGATTGCTCACGCGCCCGGCGCGAGGTACATGATCAATGGCATCTGAAGTCGTCCAAATCACTCGCCGCGGCTTCGGCCAGACGACCCGCCGCGACGCGTGGTGGGTTCAACCGCTCGTCGTCTTTATAGTTCTCGCCAGCTTTCTCGTTTATGCGACGTGGGCCGCGTTTCAGAACAAGTATTACTCGTGGGGGAACTACCTCTCCCCGTTCTACTCGCCGCTGTTGTTTTCCGATTCTCCCCACGCGTGGATCCACGGCGCCCGCCCAAACTGGCTCCCCGCGTTCATTCCGTTCTCGCCGGCCCTTCTGATTCTTCCCTTTCCAGCAGGCTTTCGACTCACCTGCTACTACTATAGGGGAGCGTACTACAAAAGCTTCTGGGCGGACCCGCCCAACTGCGCGGTGGGCGAGCCCCGCAAGAGTTATCGGGGCGAACGATTTTTCCCACTCGTGATTCAGAACATCCACCGCTACTTCCTCTACGCAGCGCTGGTATTCCTCGTCATCCTTGCCAGCGACGCCTACAAAGCGATGTGGTTCTTCGATCGAAACACCGGTCACCAGAATTTCGGGATCGGCCTCGGGACGATCGTCCTCGTCGTCAACGTCATCCTCCTCGGCGGCTATACTCTCGGGTGCCATTCACTCCGGCATCTGGTAGGCGGATATCTCGACCAGCTTTCCCGCGCGCCCGTGCGCAGGAAGACGTATGATTGCGTCAGCTGCCTCAATCGCGGCCACATGCGCTGGGCCTGGTTGAGCCTGATCTGGGTCGCGTTCTCCGACGTGTTCATCCGACTCTGCGCGATGGGCGTCTGGCACGACGTGAGGCTTTTCTAGGTGGCGGAATACCAGAGGCACGAGCACGATGTGCTCGTGATCGGCGCTGGAGGCGCCGGGCTTCGCGCGGCAATCGAATCGGCCCACGGCGGAGCATCCGTAGGTCTCATCTGCAAGTCGTTGCTCGGAAAGGCGCATACGGTCATGGCTGAGGGCGGAGTCGCGGCTGCGCTCGCCAACGTCGACGACCGTGACAACTGGAAGGTCCACTTCGCCGACACCATGCGCGGTGGCCAGTATCTCAACAACTGGAGGATGGCGGAGCTCCACGCCAAAGAGGCGCCCGAT
>DATHGO010000254.1:0-6896 GCA_035317585.1 Gemmatimonadaceae bacterium
GAGACAGTCGAGAAGGATGCGAAAGAGTCGGTCGCGCGGAACAAACGCGCCAGACACGACTACCACATCATCGACACATGGGAAGCGGGGTTGGTTCTGACCGGCAGTGAGGTCAAGTCGCTTCGGAACGGAAAGGCCAACATCGCTGATTCCTACGCGATCGTTAAGGATGGAGAGGTTTTTCTGCTCAACCTGCACATTTCGCCCTACGAACAGGCGAGTTATTTCAATCACGAGCCCACGAGGACGCGGAAGCTCCTGCTGCATCGGAAGGAGATCCGCAAGATGATCGGCGCGGTCGAGCGCCAGGGGCTGACGCTGATTCCGCTGGAGGTTTACTTCAGGCGCGGAAAGGCGAAAGTCGCGCTCGCCCTGGGCAAGGGAAAGAAGCTCTACGACAAGCGCGCGGATGAAAAACGCCGCGACGACGAACGCGACATGCAGCGCGCGGTGCGCACTCGATGATCGCGCTGCTTCTGGTCGCGCAGATAGCTGGAGTGTCGGCGATCACTCCCGCGCCGACTTTCGTCATTGTCCGCGACGGTCAGCTCACGACATCGGTTCCCGTCACGATCAACAACGGCGAGCCAAGCGTGCGGGCGGATGTTCTCATGAAGGCGATGAAGGGAATGCTGATCACGGGCACCAACCTCCACTTCACGCTGGCACTGCCACGCGCCCGTATGGATCTGATCGATGGGATTCCCTTCGCCAAGCTCGATACGCTGACGGTGCCGCTCACCCGCGCGCCGCAGGTGCGCGGTGGACAGCTTTACCTGCCGTTCCAGTTCGTGAGCGAGGTGATTCCGCGCTACGGCGGGGGCTACTTCTATGATGTTGCGCAGGGGGAGCTGCGAACGTTCGCGTCGACGTCGGTCGCCAGCGCGCCACCTCCGCGCATCACTCCTTCGCCGGCGGTCGCTGGTGCTCCAACTCCCAGTATCACTCCTTCGGCGCCGCCGCCCGTCCGAAGGCCGAGTGTGAGCAAGCCGCCCGCCCGGAAGCTCGTGGTCATAGACGCAGGGCACGGTGGCCCTGACCGCGGGATGACTGGTCCAATCGGGACGTCGCCATGGTTTACAGAGAAGGATGTCACGCTCTCGGTTGCGATGAAGCTCGCGACGGTGCTGCGTGCTCGCGGGGTCGACGTGCTGATGACGCGGACCACTGATACGCTGATCGCGCTTTCCGATCGCGGCCGCATCGCGAACAGCAACCACGGCGACGTTTTCATCTCGATCCATTGCAACGCGCCCGGAAGCAACACCGCCGCCGGCGCGCGCGAGCATGGATTCGAGACATATTTCCTGGCCGAGGCGAAGACGGAGGATGAGCGACGCGTGCAGGACATGGAAAACGAATCGGTGAAGTTCGAGACGGGGGCCAACGCGCCCAAGGGAGACCCGCTCAGCTTCATCATCACCGACATGGCGCAGAACGAACACTTGCGCGAGTCGAGCGATCTCGCTCAGACCATTCAACAGGGGCTGATCGACGTGCATCCTGGTCCGAATCGGGGCGTGCAGCAAGCGAACTTCGCGGTGCTGCGCGGGTCGTACATGCCCGCGGTGCTGATCGAAATCGGGTTTGGCAGCAACCAGTCCGAGGCGACGTATCTGAGCGATCAGTCGAATCAACGCGCGTTGGCTAGAAACATCGCCGAGTCAGTAGTCGCCTATCTCGCGCACTACGAATCCCGAATCGGAGGCGCCCGGTAGCGGTGACCCGGTCCGCGCTCGAAGTCACCGTCGCGGGTATCGAATTTCAAAATCCGGTGTTGCTTGCCGCTGGCACGGCCGCCTACGGTCGCGAGCTCGCGCGGGTGATCGATCTCGACGCTCTCGGGGGACTCGTCACGAAGGCGGTAAGTGTCGAGCGGCGACACGGGGCGCGGGCGCCGCGCGTCGCTGAGTTCGAGGGCGGAATGATCAACGCCGTGGGTCTCGCCAATCCGGGTGTCGAGGAGGTCAAGGCAGAGCACCTCCCGTGGCTCGCCAACAATCTGCGCCGCGCGAGAGTCCTGGTGAACGTGGTGGGCAATCAGGTGGAGGAGTTCGCCACGGTGGTGTCAATGCTCGACGATTCGCCGGCGGTCTCGGGCTATGAGCTGAACGTGAGCTGCCCTAACGTGAAAGCGGGCGGCATGGAGTTCGGCGCCGATCTGCAATCGCTCACTGAAGTCGTGACGAGAGCGCGCAAGGCCACGCGAAGGCCGATCTTTGTCAAGCTCTCGCCGACGTTGCAGGACATCGGACGAACCGCGCAAACAGCGGCCGATGCGGGAGCGGATGGAATCTCGGTGGTGAACACATTGCCGGGTTTGGTAATCGACGTAGATGCGCGAAGACCCGCGCTTGGCTTCGGAACGGGCGGTGTCAGCGGGCCAGGACTGCTGCCGGTTGGCGTCCTGGCGACGTACAAGGTCGCCAAAGCGGTGCGACTACCGGTAATCGGAGTCGGAGGAATATCGAAGGCGACGGATATTGTTCAGTACGTGATCGCTGGCGCGTCACTCGTCGCGATCGGCACCGCCGCGATGCAGCAGCCAAGACTTCCGGAAAGGCTGGTCGCGGACCTGGGGCGCTGGTGCAGTGAGAAGGGGGTAACTTCGTTGACTGAACTTCGCGGATCTCTACGGTGGGAGAACTGACGTGACCCCTCATCAGCGACCGTCGGCAACGAGAACCAAGGTGGCGACGCGAAGCGCCCCGACAAGCTCGCGGCACCCGATTCCGATCGTGGCGCTCGATTTTCCCCGGGCCGACCTCGCGCTCGCGATGGTCGAGCGCATTGGTGACGCGTGCAAGTTCTACAAGGTCGGGGGTGAGCTTTTCACCGCGGCCGGCCCGCAGGTCGTTCAGATTCTGCGCGCACTCGGCAAAGATGTTTTTCTCGATCTCAAGCTTCACGATATCCCGAATACCGTTCGAGGCGCAGCCCGGAGCGCGGCTTCGATCGGGGCCAAGCTTCTGACTGTGCATGCGACGGGCGGTCGGGAGATGATCGAGGCCGCGGTCGAAGGGGCGGGCGCCAGCTGCGGAGTGCTCGGCGTGACGATTCTCACTTCGCTCGATGCCGCCATGCTCCGGAGCGCCTGGGGCCGGAAATCGCTCGAGGTGTACGGCGAAGTTCTACGCCTCGCCGGGGATTGCGCTGCGGTGGGCGCCCACGGCGTCGTCTGCAGCGGCCTCGAGGCCCACAAAATCGCCGCGAAGTACGGCGACAAGCTGAAGCTCCTGGTCCCAGGGATCCGGCCGGCAGGGGGAAGGACCGACGACCAGAAGCGGACGGTTACGGCCGCCGAGGCCGCAAAGGCGGGGGCGAACTACATAGTGCTGGGGCGGATGATCACCGAGGCCAAGGATCCTGCGTCGGAACTCAGATCAGTCATGAAGACTATTTAATTGCTAACCCGCTCTGCTATCACACTTTGAGCCCTTTCCCCGGGTTGCGTTCCGCGTCCGCCCAATGTAATTTCAAAGGCTAACCTCGGAAAAAAACGGAGGGCTTCGGCCCTCTTTCCAACATTGTGGGGATCAGGACGTGAAAGTTCGCAGCAGCGTCAAGCCGATCTGTGAGCACTGCAAGGTCATCAAAAGACAGGGCGTGACTCGCATCATCTGCAAGCGCAATCCAAAACATAAGCAGAAGCAGGGCTGATAATGGCGCGTATTGCTGGCGTGGATCTCCCGCGTGAGAAGAAGGTCGAGATCGGCCTTACCTACATCTTCGGCATCGGCCGCGCGACGGCGCGACGCATTTTGCTGTCGACCGGCGTGAACCCTGAGCAGCGGATTCGCGACCTGACAGACACTGACACGAATCGGCTCCGCCAGGCGATCGAGAAGGATGTCCGCGTCGAGGGCGCCTTGCGCACCGAAGTCGCGATGAACATCAAGCGGCTCATGGACATTGGCAGCTATCGCGGCATCCGTCACCGCCGCGGACTCCCTGTTCGTGGTCAGCGCACGCACACCAACGCCCGCACCAAAAAGGGCCCACGCCGCGCAATCGCCGGCAAGAAGAAGGTCACCAAGTAATGGCTCAGGTAACCAAGTAAAATGGCAATTGGAAAGAAAACGAAGCGCATAATCGAGGCGGAGGGAATCGCCCACGTCAGCGCGACTTTCAACAACACGACGATCACGATCACCGATGCGCACGGGAACACGATTTCCTGGGGCTCGTCGGGGAAGGCCGGCTTCAAGGGCTCGAAGAAGTCGACGCCTTTTGCGGCTACCGTGGCCGGAGAACAGGCTGGACGCGAAGCCGTCACGCTCGGCGTCCGTCGTGTGCATGTGAGAGTTCAGGGACCAGGATCGGGACGCGAGTCCGCGATTCAGGCGCTCGTCGCCGCCGGTCTCCAGGTCAAGTCGATCAAGGATGTCACGCCGATTCCGCACAACGGCTGCCGTCCTCCCAAGCGTCGGAGAGTCTAACCGATGCGTTATACAGGAGCGAGCTGCAGGCAGTGCCGTCGCGAAGGGACGAAGTTGTTCCTCAAGTCGACGAAGTGCTTCACCGAGAAGTGCCCCGTCGAGCGTCGTCCGACGCCTCCGGGTCAGCACGGCTCGTCGACGGCCCGCCGTCGGAAGGTGTCGGAGTACTCGAAGCAGCTCCGTGAGAAGCAGAAGATCAAGCGCATCTATGGCGTCAGCGAGAGACAGTTCCGCAACACCTTCGAGCGGGTCGCGCCGCTCCCTGGAATCACGGGACACAATCTTCTCGCCGCGCTGGAGTCGCGGTTGGACAACGTCGTGTACCGCATGGGATTCGCGGGCAGCCGCAAGGCGGCGCGCCAGCTCGTTCGGCACCGCCACGTCGAAGTGAATCAGAAGTCAGTCGACATCCCGAGCTATCTCGTGCACCCCGGACAGGAAATCAGGATGCGCATGAAGTCACGCGAGCAGGCGAGCGTGATGGCGGCGATGGATCAGTCGTCCCGCGGCGCACCGTTATCGTGGATCGCGGTGGATCGCGACACGTTCAGCGGCAAGATGCTCGAGAGGCCGACAAGGTCGAACATTCCGATCGCCGCGCAGGAACAGTTGGTGGTCGAGCTTTACTCGAAGTAGTTGCACCCGGCAATCACAGTATTCGCGCAGTTCAGGTAACTAGTTGCACCCGGCAGTCGCAGTGTTCGCTCGGTTCAGGCAACCACGCCCGGCACTCAGCAGTTGGCGCAAGACCGGTGATTATCAGCAGGAACGCATTCGCAGTCGTATTGAAACCATACAGTAGGACGAGACCCTAACTCTCGTTACGGGCTCACCGCGCGTTAGGGGCGGGGTGGCACGTTCAAGGAATCGAAAAAAATGGCTACCGCAATTGATCTCAGGGGACTTGTCCGTCCGCAGCTAGTCGAAGCGACGAAGCGCGAAGACAATCCCAACATCGCAGAATTTCGCCTTCAGCCGCTCGAGCGCGGATTCGGACACACGCTGGGGAACGCCATGCGGCGTCTTCTCCTGTCGTCCCTTCGGGGCTCGGCCGTGTGGGGATTCCGCATCGACGGCGTCCTGCACGAGCACCAGACCATTCCAGGCGTCGTCGAAGACGTCCACCAGATAATCGGCAATCTCAAGACGCTCACCCTGTCGCTCGACGAGGGCGTCGAGAACACGGTGCTGCGCATCTCGAAGAACGCGGCCGGCCCTGTAACGGCGGCTGACATCGAGGGTCAGGGTGGCGTCACGATCGTCGACCGCACCCAGCACCTGTTCACGATGCAAGGCGACCGCGATCTCAACGTCGAGCTGTACGTCGGCCGCGGGCGCGGCTACGTGGAAGCCGACCAGCACGTCGTCGACAAGACGCTGCCGGTCGATGTCGTCCGCATCGACTCGATTTACAATCCCGTTCGCCGCGCCAACTTCGCCGTCGCCGAGACGCGCGTTGGTCAGCGTACGGACTACGACCGGCTGACGCTGACGGTCGAGACGAACGGCACGATTACGCCGGAAGAGGCTGTGAGCTACGCGGCCGCGCTGGCGCAGACGCACTTCCAGTATTTCGCCGGCTTCGGGTCGCACGCGTCGGCGCCGCTCGTTCCGGGCACCGACCTGCCCGGCGGAGACGCCCATCGTCTGGCCGAGGTGCTGCGCACTCCGATCGAAGATTTCGAGCTCTCGGTTCGCTCGGTGAACTCGCTCAAGAACTCCGCCATTCGCACCTTGGGTGATCTGGTCCGCCAGAGCGAGAGCCAGATCCTCCAGGTCAAGAACTTCGGCAAGAAGTCGCTGAACGAGATCGCCGACCTGCTCGAGCGGGAGAACCTCAACTTCGGAATGAAGTACGAGGAGACACCCGATGGCGTTCGGATCACTGATCAAGGCACGCCGCCCAACCGCAACGTCGCCACAGTTGGCGCCGATGACGAAGAGGAAGGCTAAGGATGCGTCACCGCAAGAAGGGCAGGCAGCTTCGTCGGACGAGCGAGCAGAAGCTGGCTCTGATGAAGAATCTGGCAAAAGCGCTGATCGAGCGTGGCGCCATCGAGACGACCGAGGCAAAAGCCAAGGAGCTGCGTCCGTTCATCGAGAAGCTGATCACGAAAGCCAAGACGGGGACGCTTCATAACCGTCGCCTGGCCGGTGCCAAAGTTCCGCATCGTGCGACGGCTGACAAGCTGTTTCAGGAGATCGGACCGCGCTTCGCGACGCGCAAGGGCGGCTACACCCGCATCCTCAAGACCGGCCACCGCAAGGGCGATGGCGCGGAGATGGCACGCATCGAGCTGATGCCAACGGAGAGCTGACCATGGCACAGATCAAGAGGCACCGCTGCTTTATCTGCGACAAAGGCGTCGCCTACGGGAACAACGTCTCGCACGCCAACAACAAGACGCGCCGCACGTGGAAGCCGAATCTTCAGGTCGCCCGCGTCGTGATCGACGG
>DATHGO010000255.1:0-7860 GCA_035317585.1 Gemmatimonadaceae bacterium
GAGGGGCCAGAAGCTACAGCTCGTCCCTCTTCCGTCTCTCGATGAATGGCTGCCCATCGGGGAGAGTTTTCGGCTCGACTTCCCTACCGGTCTCCTTGAGCACGCGGCCGCGTATGAATTGAACGGTTGCCCCCAACAGCAGCGCCCATAGGCAAACGGCGATCAGCCTCCAGAACAGGACTCCGGTCGCCATCGGCTGCCAGTCGGTGTATTCCGCTCTCGCCGTTCCCCACGGCTCACGGTGCAGTCCGATCAGCACCAGGCTTACCGCCATCTCGCCCGCCGTCTCGAACACCGCGAACAGCGCGGCCCGCCACGGCCACTCGCGCACCGGAAATCTTCCCAGGTGGAGCGTCGCCATCCCCAGCAGAAAGAGAGTCCCGAGTACGAGCGCGGCGCCGAGGAAAGCGCTGGTGGCTTCGCCGTGGGTGAGTACGACGGCGCGGAAGAGACGAATCACGACGCCAGTGATCAACGCGAGCTCCACGGGGGATCGCGCGATCCTCGTGAACGCTGCCGGCTCTTCGAGATCCCATTCGCTCGACTTGAACAGCCGGCGGCGCTTCTCGACGGGATGGGGCTTCGTCACGGCCTCCAATGTAACTCCCGAGCGGATGTCGTCCATAGATTTTCCTGTCGAATCATAGGGAGAGCAGTATCGTGTCTCCGATTCGACGCCGACCGTCGGGGATGGGTAACTATCTGATCCAGTGCCCGATCCTGCTCCACCTGATGTCGGTGAGCATCGGCAGCGGACGATCGCTGTCGTCCGCGTTGTAAGAGTAGTACACAAACAGCGGCTTCCCTCTCACGTTTTCCCTCGGCACGAAACCCCAGTAGCGACTGTCCTTCGAGTTGTACCGGCTGTCTCCCATCATGAAGAGTTTCCTCGGCGGAACGACGAAAGGTCCCCAGTTGTCGTGCGTCGGCTGGGCGGGCGCGGCCCCGAATCGCGAGGATTTGAGACCGACTTTCTTCTGCCAATCGAACAGCGAATCGACGGAGCCGCCGATGTCGGGATCAATTTGCGCAGTCATACCGAAGCCCTGGCGCTGCGCGATTCCATTCACGTACAGAACCCCGTTCCGCATGTAGAGCGTGTCGCCCGGGGTTCCCACGAGGCGTTTGACCAGCGTCGGTGTGGGATCTGCTCCACGCCTGGCCTCGTCCGCCTGATAGGGCGACACGAATACAACCACATCGCCTCTGCGCGGATCTCTGTACGCCGGAAGGCTCGCGTTGCTGAACGGAACGTGCGCGCCGTAGATCGCCTTGTTGACGAAGAGCCAGTCGCCCACGAGGAGTGTTGGGATCATGCTGCCCGACGGGATGCGGTACGCCTCTACGAGGAACGCCCGCAGGACGAGGAAGATCGCCAGCGCGCCGACGATCGACTTGAAATTCTCCCAGACGTTACGGGCTCGGGACTGCTGCGAAACGGGGCGCGCCTTTTGAGCGCGCCCCGCATTAGACGAAGTTGCCAAGGAGCTTACGGATTCTTGAGGTGATTGTTGACGAGTCGAGTCATCTCAAACATCGAGACCTGGGCGCGACCAAAGATCGGACGGAGGTTCTCGTCGGCGTTGATCATGCGGCGGTTCTTTGCATCCTGAAGACCTTTCCGCTTGATGTACTGCCAGAGTTTCTTGGTGACTTCGGTGCGCGGCATCGGTGAGCTGCCCACTACGTTGGCGAGATCGCTGCTCGGCCGCATCGGCTTCATGAACGCCGCGTTGGGCGTGCGCTTTTTGCCCGAGGATTTCCGGCGGCTGCTCTTCCGACCGCCCTTCTTTGCCGCCTTTCTAGATGACTTTCTGGCCGAAGACTTCCGGGACGAGGACTTCTTCCTTCCTTTGCTCTTCTTTTTTGCTGCCATCTTGTCTCCTTGTTTGGTGATCGGATGCGAGTTGGTACTCTAGAGTGAAACGCCGTCCGTCAGCGACGCAAACTATAGTCCCGCGAGGCGAAAGCAATAGGGAAAGCAAAGAGTTTCCCTATGAAAAACACCAAATCCCAGAGGGGAAATTGACATTTCGGGGTCCGGCTGGTCCGCGCGCTCCCCTCATTTTCCCCCTAATTCCTCCAGCAGCTTCACCATTTTTACGTCGTACGGGTCAGGTGAATCGTCGTCGTCCGCTATGTCGTAGTTCTGCTGCGGCGTCTCGAGAATGAGCGGCACCTCGTTGCTGCGACGGTCATGCATGAGCCATTCGAACGGCTGCTTCCCTATGTGCCCGTCCCCTATGAGAACGTGGCGATCCTTGTTCGATCCCAGCTCTCCCGCGCTGTCGTTCAGATGGAAGAAAGACGGCGCCTCGCCCGCGGCTTCCTCGAATTCGTCCAGTACCGCGGTGAATGCCTGCTTCGACGCGGTGATGTCGTAGCCCGAGGAAAAGAGATGGCAGGTGTCGAGTCCGTAGCCGGTTCTCGCCCGGAGAGATGCTGGAACGCCGGCAAGAATCTCCTTCACCTCCTGCGCTGTCTTTCCCATGGTTTTACCGGCGCCGGCGGTGTTCTCCACGAGGAGGCGCGTGTCGGATTCGACTGTCTTGAGGGCTTCCGTGATCGCTCTCGAGATTCGCTTCGCCGAGTCCGCGCGATCGCTCGTTAACGCCGAGCCAGGGTGAAAACACACCGCACCGACGCCGAGTGCGCTGGATCTTTCCAGCTCCTTGGTGAGTCCGGCGCTGGCCCTCGCCCACTTCTCATCATCGGGTGTCGCGACGCTCAGCACGTAGGCCGCGTGCACGACGACATTCGCGGGCTTGATTCTGGTCTTCGCCAACGCCGCCTTGAAGCGGGCCACGCGCTCGGGCTTGATTGTCGACTTGTCCCCGTAAAAGCGCGGGATGGCGGTGAAGACCTGAAGAGCGGTCATCCCCGCGTTCCCCGCCCGGAGAACCGCCATATGGATGCCGCCGTTGTCGATCGTGTGGGCGCCGATGTATCGAGTCATGCCGCCGCTCGTTGCAAGTACTCTACCGTACGCTGCCTTGGAAGGCGTGACCCAATCCGGGTGTTGCACCCGCGCGTCCGGACACTGATAATAGAGAAGTCCCCTCGGTCTGGCTGATGCGAACTGTCCTATCCCTCTTGGCTCTCTGCCTGGCACCGGCAGCACTTCACGCGCAGGCGGGAGCCCATACTGACATTCTCACCGGACGCGTCACGGACCTGACCGGCAAGCCCGTCGCCGATGCTCAGGTCGGTGCGACATCGCTCGGCTCGGGTCTAACGCGCAGTTTCACCACCGACACGGAAGGACGTTACAGGATCTTCTTTCCTGAGACCGCGCGGCAATACGTAGTTCAGGTGAAGCGCATGGGTTTCGCCCCGACACAGCGAACGATCACACGCCATACGAATTATCCCGAGCAGATGACGATCGATCTGCAGCTCGGTGGAGCGCCACTCGCGCTGTCGATGGTCGAGGTTGCGGGGAACTCGGATGCGTTGCCATCTCGCGAGCCCGAGAAGGCTCAGGGCATCGATGCCACCGTTCCCAATCCGGTCGCCGAGATTCTCGCCATGAAGGATTCCCTGCACTTGAGCGCGGTGGAAATCGTCGGACTTACTGACCTGGCCGACACGCTACAGACGAGGAACTCGAGGATCTACAAGAACATTCGCACTCTGCTCTCGAGGTCACAGGAAGCGGGCGACGTGACACAGATGGCGGGAAGCGTCGCGCTGATGCTCGAGGAGGCGTCGGGCAATACTGCGCGAGCCATCGCCGGCGCGGAAAAACTTTTGCGCCCGGAAAAGTGGCAGATTCTTCCTCAGGCCATTCGCGACCGACCAGAGAGCACCGGCACCAGCACAGCGAAGCAGTAGCGACTGACGCCAGGATCGGGCTTACCGCCAGATTCCATCGCGATACCCCACCCGCTCCGCCCCACCAACGGAATCGCCGGGCGCCTTCCACCAGACTCTGATTTTGTTGTGATCAAGAACAACCCAGGGCGCGATCGCCAGGACATCGTCGGGTGTCACCTGCCCGCGCTGGTCGAAAATGTGACCCGTGACGTGAGATAGCACGATCCCGATCGTCGGTCGCGTGGAATTTGGATCTTCGAACACCACGACGACGCTGTCCCCGTGCGCGGCCACACTCGCCAACGAAGGTGAATTGCCGTACACCACGGGAACTGGCGAGTGAAACATCCCTCCCTGATCCATCGAGTGCGCGAAGAAAACGCCGGCCCCGTCGCTCGCCTCGATGAAATAGACGAGATGCACGTACCCGCTCGAGGGATCGTAGAAAATTCCGGGGGCAGGACGATCGCAGCCGCGGCGGCCCCGATCGCGCGACTCGACTTCAACCGGGACCTGCCAGGTCCCGCCCTGAACTCCGGAGCGCTGCATCCACAGCACGACGTTGCTGTCGCTCCGTGACGACCACCAGGCGCGAAACAATTCATTGGCGCTTCCGGCTGTGCGAATCGACCTGAGGCACGCGGTGCCCATCCCCGCGATCATCGGCATGTTTGCACTCATGACGGCGCTCCGTGTATCGGGATCGCCGAGCTGGGATCGTCGGTATGAGACGTTACCCCACTCTACCGGCTCGTTCACGCAGGCGACGAGAAGGAGCGCCAGCGGGAGGAGCGCTACCCTCGCCATCCCCTGGTCCCGATCAGCGAGAGCCGGCGCCGAGCCGACCAACCCACGCCGCGACAGCCTCAACCGATATCTCACGCGGGATTCCCCATTCGCGCACTCTAGCTCACCGCATCGAGCGCGAGAAGCCCGAAAGGGGTCCGTTTTCAGTCGGCGGACCGTATCTTTCGAGAGTAATCCGCACGCTATCTCGAGGAATCCAGGAATGTCCGCCTCCGCAGTCAAGCCCGCCCGCTCCGGCTCCTCCGGCGCCAGCACGCGCAAAGCAAAACCAACCAACAACGAGCCCCCCCCCGACGCCCAAAAAGCCGCTCCAGAAACGCCGGTGCGAACTCTTGCCGGCTTCAACGGGAACCGCCGCGTACCGCCGCCGGTGAACGAGCCAATCAAGAGCTATGCGCCGGGATCTCCGGAGAGAGCGGCACTGAAAGACCGCTTGCGCTCGATGTCCAGCGAGCGGATCGATATTCCGAACATTATTGGAGGCAAGGAAGTTCACACGGGCGAGCTCGCCGAGTCGGTGATGCCCCACAACCACCGTCACGTGCTGGCCCAGTGGCACCGCGCCAGCGCCGGAAGCATTGATCAAGCCGTCGTCGCGGCAAAGGAAGCGGCGAAAGACTGGGCGAACTGGGCGTGGGAAGATCGTGCCGCGGTGTTTCTCAAGGCGGCCGAGCTGCTGGCGACGACGTGGAGACAGACACTCAACGCCGCCACAATGCTTGGCCAATCAAAAACGGCGTTCCAGGCGGAGATCGACGCAGCCTGCGAGCTGATCGACTTCTGGAGATTCAATCCGCACTACGCGCAGAGCCTCTACGACGAACAGCCGCTCAGCGACCGCACGATGTGGAATCAGCTCGACTATCGGCCGCTCGAGGGATTCGTTTACGCGGTGACGCCATTCAACTTCACGTCGATCGCCGGGAATCTTCCGACGGCGCCGGCGTTGATGGGGAACACTGTGGTCTGGAAGCCGGCGTCGAGCGCGATGCTGAGCGCGTACTACATCATGAAGCTGCTGGAGGAGGCCGGACTTCCTCCCGGAGTGATCAACTTCGTCCCGGGTGATCCGGCGCTCATCTCGGACAAGCTGCTTGCCCATCGCGATCTGGCGGGAGTTCACTTCACCGGCAGCACCGCCGTCTTCAACAACATGTGGAAGACCATCGGTGCGAGCATGTCGCGCTACAAATCGTATCCCCGTATCGTCGGGGAGACGGGCGGCAAGGATTTCATCGTCGCTCATGCGTCGGCCGATCCCGCCGCGCTCTCCGTCGCCATCGCGCGGGGAGGGTTCGAGTACCAGGGACAGAAGTGCTCCGCGGCAAGCAGAGTGTACATCCCCGAATCGATCTGGCCCGAGGTACGCGACCGCACCGTCGCAATCATGAAAGACATCAAGATGGGAGATGTCACCGACTTCCGGAATTTCATGGGCGCGGTGATCGACAAGAGAGCGTTTACGAAGATTGGAGAATACCTCGAGCACGGACGCAAGAACGCGAAGGTTGTCGCGGGAGGTATCGCGCGCGGCGACGACGGGTACTTCATCGAGCCGACACTGATCGAGACGAAGGATCCCGGGTACCGTCTGCTGTGCGAGGAGATTTTCGGCCCCGTCGTTACGGCGCACGTCTATCCTGATGACAAGTGGACCGAGACCCTCAGGATCGTGGACGAGACGTCGCCGTACGCGCTCACGGGCGCGGTGTTCAGCAGAGACCGCGAGCCAATCCGCGAGGCCGCTCTCATACTGCGCAACGCTGCCGGGAACTTCTACGTCAACGACAAGCCCACGGGCGCGGTCGTGGGACAGCAGCCGTTCGGCGGGGCTCGCGGGTCGGGTACCAACGACAAAGCCGGCTCCAAACTCAATCTCGTGCGCTGGATCAGCCCGCGCGCTATCAAGGAGACTTTCTCGCCGCCGACCGACTATCGCTACCCGTTCATGGCCGAAGAGTAGACCAGGTTACTCGCGCGCTGACATCTCGGCGCTTGTTGTTGGTTTGAGATCTCGGCGCCGGTCAGTCGGAAGGGTATCCTCTCCGGCGCTACGCTCGCTTGGTCGGAGCCCCTAACAGCGCTCCTTCGCTCCGCTCAGTCGCGGGTCTCCTCCTCGCGCTCGCTTTGCAAAGCGCCTACGAGGACACCCTTCCTCCTTCCCTGTCCGAGTTCGCGTGGAACCAAAAACCGCGCGACTTGGTGCGCGCGCGATACCAACCGGTCTCGTTGGCGGGCTCGGAAAGAAGCGCTCTGTGGGCCGGGACTTCGTACGCCGACTGAGTACCGCGAACAGTGCGAACGAGCGAGCAGCGATCTCGCCCGAGACTCCGGAGACCTCCCACGTCAACCGAGCGCCACGATGCGCCTTCTAGGCGCATGCAGTTTACAGATCTATGCGGGAGAGGTGTGGTGTCCTCGTAGGCGGCGTCTCGCGTAGCAAGAGACTCGCGCGCGTAGTTGTAGTTTGCGCGCGAGGCTCGCAGCGTGTAAGCGAGCTAGCCGCCGAAGAGGATACCACACCTCGACCCAAATCGAGATGCAAAGGAAACGCGAAAGTTAGAATCGCGCCTCGACGTAGAGATTAGCGCGTACGGATTTCTCCGGATAAATCCCTTTGGCGAGATCGATGCGCATGAGCCCGTCCATGAACGAAGCGCCAATTCCGGCGCCACTGAGCGGACGGCCAGGATGAGCGAAGGAAGTGCGATCCCCCGCCCAGCCAAGATCCCCAAACACGATCTTGCGGAACCCCGCCGACCGCGTGCCGAATTCCGCGCTGGTCATCCAGAAGGAATCTCCAATGGCCGCTCCGGCTTTCTGACCGCGCACAGTCTGAACCCCACCGACGAAGAATTTCTTCTGGATCGGGAGCTGACCGCCTGACGTACCGGCCCCGACTGTGAGTGCGCCGTCGAGCGCGCTGCCGAGGCCGTGCGAGAGGGTGGTCTGCAGAGAGCCGCGCGAATAGTCGAAGGTGCCCGTCGCACCTTCGACCTTGATGTCCGTCAGCGCCCGGAATCCATGCGGATCGAGCCCGTATGACGAGTGATGCCCCACCGCGAGTCCGACAATCTTTCCATTCACGGCGTTGATGTTCGTGAGATCTCCCTTCACTCCGCCGGGATGCGCGATCGCGAATTCCGTGTGCACCGTCGCGTCGAATTGCTGCTCTGCGAACAGACGCCAGTTGTTGATCAGCCCGTAATCCTTCTCACCCTTGAGCTCCGCGCCCCA
>DATHGO010000256.1:0-12277 GCA_035317585.1 Gemmatimonadaceae bacterium
ATGTCGCCGAGATCATCGAGCATGGCGTCGGCCAGCGCCTGCATCAGCCCGACATTCGATCCGCCGTATACGATTCCTACTCCCCGCGAGGCCAGAAGTCTGCCGAATGAGCGCGTCGCCTCGATGTATTCAGGGCGTGCGCCGGGATTTGACCCACAGAAGACCGCAAGGCGGCGTATCTCGGTCACGAGCGTGGCTGCATCGCGGCCATCATGTTGACGCCGAGTCCGGCCAGCGATTGCCCTCCGTCGCAGACTACAACCGCGCCGGTGATGAATTTCGCGGCGTCACTCGACAGGAAGAGCGCGAGATCCGCGATCTCATCCTTCGTTGCGAAACGCCGGAGAGGAATACTGCGCGTGAATTGCTTTTTTATCTCCGGTGTCGGGGCGAGACGATTCATTCCTTCGGTGTCGTCGACCGCGCCAGGGGCGATGGAGTTGACGCGTACACCGTCCGAGCCCCACTCGATCGCGAGACATTTCGTGAGCATATCCACGCCCGCTTTTGCCGCGCAGACGTGCGCCTGCATCGGTGTCGGAGTGAACGCCTGCATCGCCGAGATGTTGATGATCGACGCGCCGGGCCGCCTGAGATGCTCAAAGACCGCCCGGCAGGTGTTGAACGTTCCCAGCAGATCGATATCGACAACGGCCTTGAACCCGTTCGCCGACATCCCAAGCGCCGGTGCGGGAAAATTGCCGGCGGCACCACAGACGACGAGATCGATCTCGCCGTGGGCCTCACGCGCTGACTTTATCGCGGCAGCAAGAGCGTCGTAGTCGCGTACATCGGCGGGATGACCAGATGCGGTGCCGCCGGCTTGCCGTATCTCGCCGGCGGCGGAATCGAGCTTTTCTTTTGTTCGCCCTATCAGCGCAACGCTGGCGCCATGCGTCGCGAAGCGACGAGCGATCGCCAGGTTGATGCCGCTCCCGCCGCCGGTGATGATCGCATTTTTTTTCGCGAGCAGCTCCTGCCCGAAAACTTCCGCCATATGCGCTCCAGCAGAATGAGGCGCGGCCCGTTCGCCGC
This sequence comes from Gemmatimonadaceae bacterium, assembly GCA_035317585.1. Lineage (GTDB taxonomy): Bacteria > Gemmatimonadota > Gemmatimonadetes > Gemmatimonadales > Gemmatimonadaceae > UBA4720. Next base: position 1,036 of record DATHGO010000256.1, read on the forward strand.
GAACCGCAAACCTATCGCTGGTGCCAAAACGGTGAAAGTGGTGGTGGTCGCCCCGCAGTACTACTATGTGCCCCTAGTCAGACTCGTCGGCGCGGTTCGCGAACCGGGAGCGTCACACCGCGGTCAACAACAAAAGGAGGTGCGTCCATGATCCGATCTTACGTCGTTCTGGCACTGGGTTTGGCGACGGCGTGTACTGCCACCGTCAACACCCGCAACTCTCCGAGTGGCGCCACGGAAAGCTCGCTGATGCAGGCGGACCGCGATTTTGCCGTCGGGACACACGCTCGAGGGATCGACGGCTGGATGTCATTCTATGCGCCCGACGCGATACGAATCCGCTACCGCGGCAACATGGTCAGAGGTTTCGACGAGATCCGGAAGTTCGATCTGCCGAACATCTCCGACACCACGAGCGTTCTCAATTGGGAGCCGACCGATGCCTACGTATTCAACGGCGGGTCGATTGGCTCGACCACCGGCACATACTCGGTCGTAAGCCGGCGAGCCACGGACGCGGGGAAGGAGCTCGGAAGCGGCCGCTACGTCACCATGTGGCGCCGCGATCGAGGACGATGGCTGGTAATCATGGACACCGGCTATCCGAATCCGCCAGTCGCACGCTAGGGGCTCGTCTCCAGATGCAAAAACCCCGTACCCTTTCGGGTACGGGGCTGGCTACTGGTGGCCCACCCGTCCTACAAGCTCGACCAGTAGCTCCCATTCTGCAGCAGGAGAGGTATTCCGGCCTATGCTTCTAGACTCACCGTCGGGAGAGAATATTCCGACGTATGCTTCTTAGACTCACCGTACGGTGAAAAGGTTTAAAAGATTCTTTTGGGGCCGGTCCCCCGGTTGAACCGGGCCCGACTCCAGGCAAAAAGGGGCGGAGTGCCCTGCCGCGCCTAGCTGTTCCGGCGCTTCCGGGTCGTGCCGAGCGCCAGATCGCCGGTAGAGGAGAACAACTGCTCCACCGCCGCTCCGGACAGTGCAGCGACAGTATCGCGGCTCAGGGAGAGCTTGGTCGATCCACCGCTCGGCGTTTCCCGAATCAACCCAGCTGATCGCAGCGCATGTACGTGGTGGGTTATGGTCGGCTTGGAGACCTTGAGACTCCGCGCGAGCTCGGCGGAAGTTGTGGGCGCGCGCGCAAGGATCGACGCAATGGCGTACCGTGTCGTGTCTCCGAGCGCACGAAAAACCGACTCGGCGTTTATTGCGCGACGCTGTTTGGTTGGGAGGTCGGCAACATTCCGGTCTTCCTCCACAATGGAGTTGGGCGCACGAGGCTCTGTAGTGATTGGCAGATAGAGTGTAAACCGTTGGGAACTCGACTCGTATTTCGTCCACCATCGCCGCGCATTGAACGCGGACGGAATCACGTAGCAGCGATCGACGAGGTCGTAACTGATGGGAGAACCGGATTTTGGACGAATCTCCCTCGCTTCGTCATCGAAAGCGACCGGAAGATTCAGCTCGAGACCGAAATCTCCCACTGATCGCTCTTCACGAATGTCCCTCATTCGAAACGATTCGGCGCGCAAACTCGGCTCGAGCGCGGTCCAGTCGCGCTGAAAAGTCGACTGCCAGAATTTCTGCAGCACCAGCGCCAGCTCGTCGCGGAATGATTTCGGCTTCGAGAGCAGCATGGTGATCGCGCTCACCGCCTGCGAGCCCTGGTTGTACGGCCGCAGCCCGAAGTGTCCCAGCAACTCGCCACCGGGCAGCTTGTCATCCGAGAGCAGCTGACTCAAACTTTTCTCGCTGCTGACAAGCGAATCGACGGTGTTTCGGTCGTGGAAGATTCCCGCTAGAACGTTCCTCTGTAAATCCTTGACCGGCATTTCGCGAATGGTCGAGAGAGCTTCCTCGAAAGTCACCTCACCCGGCGCGCTCTGAATTGCGTCGGCTAACAGCGGCCAGAAGATCGGAAGCGGCGCGACCCGCTTTGCGCTGCGCTCAAAACCCCGAGGCAGGCGGCTGAGGGCCTTTACTTTCCAGGGATCGAGCTGAGTTGGAGCACCGCTTGTAAGCGAGTAGAGCGCGTAAAAAACGTCGAAGCGCGGGGTGACCGCGAACTCTATGGGGAACAATCCGGACCGGGGCATGTTAGCTAGCAAGCTAACATTTTTTTCTAGTTGGGGCGCGGCCTCCGGATGGCGAAAACGCCGTTCGTCATGTCGATCCGCACGATGCCGCTGTTCCAGACGTCCCCTCCCAGCACCCCGTCGAGCGAAGCAAGTACTTGATAGACTGGAGCCCGGACCACCGCACCCCGGAATAGAATCGGGAATCCACGCACCAGCACCTTCAGGTCCGGTAACACTGGAGCGCGAAGAGACACCTCGCCACCGAGTCCGCCGACTCGACGGCTCTCGATCCGCGCGGCCTCGAGCTGGAGTTTCTCGAGCAGGGTTTCCGTCACGAATGTCAGCTGCGCGCCGGTGTCCAGCCCGAAGTGCAGAGGGACACCGTCGGTGCTCATGAGTCTTATGACGGGAAGGCCGACCCAGAACATGTTGCGGTCGCCGTCCGGTCTCGATTTCGAGGGATCGCGAAGGCGCAGGATGTTCTCGCCATAGTCCACCTCCAGGTCCATCTGCCGGATTATGTCGAAGCCGATGATGCCATCGATCTTCACGTGTGTACTGCGCTCTACAGGCTTTGGCTCGCGCATTTGCATCATCGATTCGTCGACGACCATAGTCGGCGCGTTTCGAACCACCAGTTGGCCGATCTCGAGCTCAGAAATCAGCGCTGGATTCGCCTGTACTCTGCCGGTGCTCGTGACGATCTCCAGCGTATCAGGCTCGAGCGGAGTGATGTTGAGATCACGTGCGACATCGGACGCGAGCATGGTGAGGCTCGATCCTGTGTCGAGCCAGAAGTTGTAGACCTTGTCTCCGATCCTGACCGGAACGAGGGGAGTTCCCACTGAGGACACCGACATCGCCAGGCGAGCCGCTACCGAACGATACGTGAAGGTCTTCGGCGGAACGTTCTTGAAGGCCGCAGCCCACAGCTCGATGCTCGCCTTGTCGGCGCGATCCCCCTTTGGTTGTGAGGGCTCGTCCTTCAGCACGGCCAGCGCCCCCCATTTCTCCTGATACTGGAGTGTCGCCGTGTAAATCACCCTGGAACCGGCACGAATGATGGAATCCGTTGCCGTGCCGCGGAGCTTGCCGAAACGCTGTTCCGCTGTCTCCAGGTCACCTGACATGAGATTCCCCAGAGCTTCCGCAAACTCCTTTTCGGAAGGCGTGCGTGCGGATGCGATCGCCTCCTCCGGATGAAGCTCGGCCAACGCCTCCCAGTAGCTGACGCGCCGCTCTTGGCGGAGAGCGCGTGAGCTGTGGAAGCACCCCGCAAGACTGATCGCGAGAAGCACAATCGTGCTCCCGGTGCGACAGAAGCGGAGCACTGTTCCAGATCCTTGTTGTGGAGGCATTGTTAACAGGCGACCCTTGCCGATGACTTCGCGCTGGCGCCGCGGGTGCTTAGCTCTCGGTCGGCAATCCATACGATTGAGACGATTGAGCAGAAGCTAGGATGCTGCACAGGGAATGTCGACCGGTTGTATTTTTCTACATTACCGCGCTCGGCGCCTGCATTTTGGCGCCATTGCCGCAAACACCCTGTTGGACAGTCAGAGAGTAAGAGATGAGCGACAAGACTACTAAGATCGACAAGATCGAGAAGAGCGACGAGGAGTGGCGCAAACAGCTCACGCCGGAGCAGTACCGTATTGCGCGCCAGAAGGGCACCGAGCGCGCTTTCACCGGCGAATACTACGACAGCAAGAATCCGGGTACCTACACCTGCGTCTGCTGTGGTACGCCTCTATTCGATTCCGACGCCAAGTTTGATTCCGGCACGGGCTGGCCCAGCTTCACCGAGCCGGTGGTGAGCGAAAACGTCCGCACTGAATCGGACAGGAGCCTCTTCATGCGCCGTACCGAAGTTCTCTGCGCGAAATGTGATGCGCACCTGGGGCACGTTTTCGACGATGGTCCAGGACCGACCCACCAGCGGTATTGCATTAACTCCGCCTCCCTCAAACACGAGGACAAGTAGGGCACGAACTCAGGTTGACAGTGGGCAAGGGTGTCGGCAGAATGAGGTCCGCTCATTACCCGAACCCAGTCAATGGAGCAATTCGTGGCATCTGTGAAGACCGTCGGTCTCATCGTGGGATCAGTGGCAGTCGCAACGCTTTCATTCGGCCTCGCCTTCGCGGCGGATCCAACGCACGCCGCGGTCAAGATGGCGACCGCCTCGGTACCTGTTGTTAAGGCGCACGTCGTTCGGGTTACCGGAGCGGATTTCACGTTCGACGCTCCTGATGTCATCCCTGCCGGTCTCACCGAGTTCAGATTCCTGAACAAGGGCCCCGCGCTTCATCACATGCAGCTGCTGCAGCTCACGGGCGGAAAAACGGTGGATGATCTACGCGCCGCCCTGGCTAATCCGGGGCCACCTCCGGCCTGGGTGAAACAAGTAGGCGGCCCTAATGCTGCCGCGCCGGGCCTTGAATCGAACGCGACGTTGATGCTCGAGCCGGGTAACTATGCCCTGATCTGCTTCGTCGATATCGGCGGGCCGCCGCATTTCATGAAGGGAATGGTGCGGGCGCTACGGGTCGCGTCTGCCGAAGGCCCGGCTGCTACCAAGCTCGAAGAAGACGCTACCGCCACGCTCCTGGATTACACCTTCAAACTGTCGTCGCCGATTCGCGCCGGGACTCGTACCATTCGCGTTTACAACGGGGCTCAGCAGCCCCACGAGATCGAACTGGTGCAACTGGCCCCCGGCGCTACCCTCGGAGATTTCATGACGTGGATCGAGAAGATGGAAGGTCCGCCTCCGGGGAAGGCGCTGGGCGGAGTCGCAGGGCTCGAGCCTGGAATGTCCGGGTATTTCTCGGCGAATTTTGCTCCGGGCAACTACGCCCTCATCTGCTTCGTGCCCGATGCAAAGGACGGAAAGCCGCATTTCACGCACGGAATGGCGCAGCAGATCACAGTGAACTGAACGTATTTTCGCCGCTCGGGATCAGACTCCGCGCTGAGCGTTACTTCAGCGCGGAGTTTTTGATTTCAGGGAGAAGACATCAACCCCAGCATCACCGGGGCGCTTTCGTTGCCGTTTCGATCTACGGCCGATACTGCGATTTCATCCGCCGAGACGGTGCCGGCAATCCGTGGAATCATGTAGAAGCGCTGCAGGCCAGGAAGAACTTCCGTCGTCCAGTCCGTGCCAACCCGTGTCCTGATTAGCCAGAGCCAGGTCGCCTCCGCGCCCTGTGGTTGGAGCGATACGGTATTGGCACCAGTTGCTGCGTCACGCCCAACGCGCACGATCGGTTGAAGGGGCGGAACACTATCGAGCCATGTCGATGCCGGCACCAGCGTTCTGGTTGCGTATGGCCCGGCGACCAATTTCTCCGGCAGGCTGTCTCTTCCAAACATGAATGACCGCATGCTGAAGTAAACGTTGCCCGTCGCGCCGCGCTGGGCACGCGTGAGTGCGATCTGATCCAGCATCTCCTGCGCCGGCCATCCCGTCTGAGTACCCGTGACTTTATCGAGATAGTTGCCCGGCCAGACGTGCCTGCCCTTTGCATTCTGCTCGACCCACCACTGCAGGAGGACGGGGTAGCTCAGATCGGGACGAAAGGTCGGCCAATAGAGCTGCGGTGTGAAATAGTCCGCCCATCCATTCAGGATCCACTTTCTCGAGTCGCCGTAGAGCTCCGCGTAGGAATCAAAGCCTCCGATCTCTGGGGGGTTCCCCGGACGCCAGACTCCGAATGGACTGATTCCGAATTTCACCCACGGTTTTGCAGCCTTGATCCGGACGTACACCTGGTGAATCAGGCTGTCGACATTCGCCCTCCGCCAATCATCCCTCGAAAGTCCACCGCCGGATCTGAGATACTTCCGCCAGCTGCTCGCGTCCGGGAACTCGATCGTTCTCCCGCGTCGGTCTTTCTCTTTGTACGGATAGAAGTAGTCGTCGATGTGAACACCATCGATGTCATACCGCTGGACGACGTCGAGTACCACGGCGACCGTTTGATCGCGAACAGCGGGTTCCCCCGGATCCATCCACAACATGCTTCCGTATCGCTTCACCAGCTCCGGGTGCGTCACGCTGATGTGGTTTGGTGATGTTGGCGATCTCGCCGACGGATGACGCGCGCGATAGGGATTGAACCACGCATGTAGCTCGAGTCCCCGCTTATGGGCTTCGGTCACCGCGAATTCGAGCGGATCGTACCACGGGTTCGGCGCTCTGCCCATTCGCCCGGTCAGATACTCGGACCACGGCTCGTACGGCGACGCGTACATCGCGTCGGCTGCCGGACGCACCTGTAGAATCACGGCATTCAATCGGAGAGCCGCCGCCCGATCGAGAATTCCGAGCAGCTCGTCCTTCTGTTCCTGCGTCGAAAGCCCGGGCTGCGAAGGCCAGTCGATATTCTCGACCGACGCCACCCACACCCCTCTGAACTCACGGCGAATCGGTGGGGGCGCAGTGAGGTTGTGTACGGAATCTACCTGCGATTGTCCGCAGGCGGTGTCGACACAGGCGAGCACGAAAAGTGAAAGGACGAGCGCGCAGACTTTGTTCTTGGGCATAGGACAACAATGTAAATCAGATGCGCCTGAAACGGTTCCTTCAGATAACACTTGGCATCGTCACGAGTGTGGGCGGCTTTCTCGAGATTGGCTCGATAACAACCGCGGTACAGGCTGGGGCTGTCTTCGGTTATCAACTGCTGTGGGCGATTCTGCTCGGCACCATCTGCCTGATCTTTCTGGTGGAGATGTCGGGACGTCTTTCGGCTGTCAGTAAGCACACCATCGTCGATGCGACACGCGACCGGTTTGGATTCCCCTTCTTTGCAATCATCCTCGTCGGAATGGTTCTGGTATCCTTCCTGGTGCTCGTCGCGGAGATCGGCGGAATCGCGCTGTCGCTCCAGATTCTGACGGGAATCGGATTCCCATGGTGGGCAATTCCCGTGTCCGTCGGCGTCTGGCTGCTGATTTGGAAGGGCACCTTCAGCCTCATCGAGAACGGCGTCTGCATCCTGGGGCTGGTCACGATCTCATTCGTGGTTGCAGCGATTAAGCTGCATCCGGATTGGTCTAGCGTCGCCACTGGATTTCTTACGACCGTGCCGCACGCCAATAAGACCCGTTACGGCTTCATCGCCGTCAGTATTCTCGGCGCTTCAATCTCTCCCTATCTCATGTACTTCTATTCGTCGGGTGCGATTGAGGAGAAATGGGACGAGAGTTATCTCCCCATCAATCGCGTCATCGCAACGATCGGAATGAGCTTTGGCGGCGTCCTTTCGATGTGTGTCCTCGTGGTGGCAGCGCTGGCCCTGCGGCCGAGGGGACTCGACGGGGGGAAGTTCGAGCAGGGCGCGCTAATGATGACGACAGCACTGCCAAAATGGGGATTTTATCTCTTTGCGGCGTCCATGCTGATCGCCTGCCTTGGTGCCGCGCTGGAGATTTCACTCGCCATCGCGTACTTCTTCGCGCAGGGATTCGGCTGGAACTGGAGCGAAAACCACGAGCCGGCAAAGGATGCCCGCTTCTGTTTTGTCTATACGATCATCATCCTGCTGGCTGCGGTGCCGCTGTTGCTCGCGTTCGACCCGATCAGGATCACGATCGTGTCGATGGCGCTCACATCGGCGGCTCTCCCGCTAGCCATAATTCCGTTTCTCTTTCTGATGAACGATCCCCAGTATCTTGGGAAGCACCGCAATGGCTGGATCGCCAACACTGTCGTCGCTGTCATCATCCTGATGTCATTTGTCCTGGCGGTTATCTCGATTCCGCTGGAGATAGCGGGTGGCTGACATGGATCTCGTGCGTGACGTTCTCGACAAGCAGCTGATCGACCGGGAAGGTGGTCCGATGGGCCGGGCGGATGGGTTGGTGATGCACTACGGCGAGAAATCACAGCCTCGGATCACGCACATTGAAATGGGAGGCGCTACGCTTTCCGCGCGCCTGCATCCCGTGTTTGAGCGTGTATGGAGAAGATTCGCGCGGATGTGGGGACCAGGGAGGGTGGAGCCGGTGCGAATTCCGTGGTCGCGCGTGAAAACCATAGGACGGGATATCAAGCTCGACGTCGCGGCGGCTGAGTCGGGCGCCCTTGCCTGGGAGCTGTGGATCGCGCGCCATATCATCGAGCGCATCCCGGGCAGCGGCCGGCACGAGAGACACCGTGGAGATTAACGTCGAGCTTCTACTTGGTATCAAGGTCCGCGATGTCGATGGGAAGAACGTCGGACGGATAGAGGAGCTTCGCGTTGAGCGCGATGAAAAGTCATGCCTCGTAGAGGCCTACCTCATCGGCGCGTCGGCATTGATCGAGCGATTGTCGGCGTGGACACTCGTCAGACCCATCACGCGCTTCCTGAACAGCCGCGATCTCTATTCGGTCTACCGGGTGCCGTGGCGGGACATGGATTTGAGCGATCCTCGGCATCCAAGACTGCGAATCGCAAAGCGCGACCTCCGGCACGCTAAGTGAAGCGAAGCCGTTGATAGTGAGTATCTCGACCGTAAATCCCGCGACCGGAAAGGTCGTTCGCACTTTCGAGCCGTTTTCCGCAGCACAAGTGAACGAGTCTCTGGGTCGAGGCGTCGCCGCTTATCGCCAGCACCGCCGTACATCCTTCGCCGACCGCGCCAGCCGCATGCGCAAAGCCGGCGGAATTCTGGATGCGGAATCCCGCGAGCTGGGAAAGTTGATGACACTCGAGATGGGAAAACCCATCAAGGCCGCTGTCGCCGAAGCCGAGAAGTGCGCAACCGCGTGTCGCTACTACGCGGACAACGCGGAGCGGTTTCTCGCCGACCGGACCGTCGAGATGGAAGGTGGCAAGGGCTGGGTCGCCTTTCAGCCTATAGGTGTCGTGCTCGCGATCATGCCATGGAATTTTCCGTTCTGGCAGGTGTTTCGCTTTGCCGCACCCGCGCTCATGGCAGGGAATGTAGGCGTTCTCAAGCACGCGTCGAATGTCCCACAGTGCGGTCTCGCTATCGAGGACATTTTTCGCCGGGCCGGATTCGCCGATGGCTCTTTTCAGACTCTGCTGATCGGCTCTGACATGGTCGAGGGAATAATCGCCGACCATCGCGTCGCCGCCGTCACACTCACCGGGAGCGAAGGAGCCGGCCGATCGGTCGCCAGTGCTGCTGGGAGGAATCTCAAGAAGTCGGTGATGGAGCTTGGAGGCAGCGACCCGTTCGTGGTAATGCCGAGTGCAGATCTCGAGAACGCTGTCTCGACAGCGGTAACGGCCCGGATGATCAACAACGGCCAATCGTGCATCGCCGCCAAGAGATTCATCATCCATGAGAAGATCTACGATGAATTCCTCAGGAAATTCGTAGCCCGTGTTTCCGCGCTGCGAGTCGGAGACCCGATGGACGAGTTGACCGAGCTCGGGCCGCTGGCGACAGCCTCGATCCGTGACCAGCTCGATCAGCAGGTGAAGACATCCGTCGCCGCCGGAGCAAAACTCATCATCGGCGGAAAAAAGCTCGACCGGGAAGGGTTCTTCTACGAGCCGACCGTTCTCACTGACATCCCGTCCGCCGCCCCCGCGGCACACGACGAGCTGTTCGGTCCGGTTGCGTCGGTATTCAAGGCAAAGGACATCGCCGATGCGATCAGCATCGCCAACGGAACCACCTTTGGACTAGGTGCGTCGGCGTGGACCCGTGACGACCGCGAGCGGGATCAGTTCGTCGCGGAGATCGAGTCGGGACTTCTGTTCATCAACGGCATGGTCGTATCCGATCCGCGTCTCCCGTTTGGTGGCGTCAAGAATTCGGGTTTCGGCCGGGAGTTGGGCGAGTTCGGCATCCACGAGTTCGTGAACATCAAGAGCATCCGGGTGATGGAGAATCAGGTAGTACAGGAATCCGCGACGGAGTGATCAAAGCTCCATCACCAGCCTTACATCTGGATCTATCTCCTCCTGCGCGGTGTGTCGAGTAAACCACGACACGATGAAGAACACCAGAAACGAAGACACCATTGCGACCGCCGATGCCGTCACACCGGCGGGGAAGGTGAACACTTTCCAGTAGGCAGCCGTCTCGAGCGCGAGTGTGACGATCAAGCCAGTTGCGATCGACGCCATCGCTCCCGCACGTGTTGCGCCCTGCCAGTTCAGCCCCACCGCCAGCGCCGGGACCAGCGTGGAGGCAAACAATCCCCATCCGAATATTCCGAGAAACGCCACCATCGTCCCAGACCGTTGCGCGGTGATGGCGGCCGCGATGGCGATCAGAATCGTCACCGCTCTGCCCCAACGCAGCTCGTTCTTCACCCTCCGGCCGAAAGCAACCGGCAAATCGTGCGTCACTATCGCGGCGCCGATATTGATAAAAGAGTTTGCCGCGCTCATGGTCGCAGCTGCTACCCCCGAGAACACGAGTGCAGCGAGAACTATAGGCGTGACATTGAGCAGGAGGGCAGGCGTTGCCTGATCGGGGCTTGCGAGTGGTGCCAGGCGACCGTTCAGCACGAATGCCTTCACGGCTACTCCCACACTGAAGTACAGAAGCAGCACCAGCACCAGGCCAAGAGTCTTCAGCAGCGGATACCATTTGAGCTGCAACGGATCGCGCAGCATGTAATACTTGTGCACGGCCTGCGGCTGGCCGAGCGAGCCCATCGAAAACACGAAGAAGAAGGAAAGCGCCGCGAGTGGAGTGATTTTTCCCCAGGGACCAAGAAAGGTTGGGTCGTGCGCGAGAATCGTACGCGAGATTTCGCCGAGGCCGCCACCGAAATTGAGCACGAAAAGAAAAACGAGGACGGACGCCACGGCCATCAGTGTTCCCTGAAAGACATCGTTGTAGATGCCGGCGAGAATTCCGCCCGATGCGGAGTAGGCGAGCGTCACGCCCATTCCGATCCAGATTCCCCAACCGAGGCCTACTCCAAAGATCGAATTGATGACGACTCCCATCGCCAGCGCGTTCGTCGCCATGTATCCCACTATGCCGACGAGAATCGCGACCGCCGACAGTCCCTGCGCGCCGCGCGAGCGATAGCGGGCGCCAATCGCGTCCGGAATCGTGATCAGCGCGCGGGCTTCGCCAAGGAGCCGCATGCGCTTCGCCAGGACCCACGCGCCCATGACGTTTGTGACGGCGGCGGGAAGCACGATATACATCGCGCCCAGGCCAAC
>DATHGO010000257.1:0-4173 GCA_035317585.1 Gemmatimonadaceae bacterium
CGGGAAAAGCGGGAAAAGGGCTGACACCTCCGGGACGCATTGGGAAGGGATCATCTCCAACATCCAGCGCCGGTACGATGAGACCGAGTCCGATTCGGTCCGTCTCGAGCTCGAGGAGTACATGCAGGCGAGCGCGTGCACGACCTGCGGTGGACGCAGGCTCAAGCCCGAATCCCTGGCCGTCACACTCGCCGGAAAAAACGTCGGCGATCTCGTTCAGCTTTCGATCACGGACGCGCTCACTTTCTTCGAGAACGTTCCAGTGCGCGGCAATGGAAAGCCCGGCCTCGATCCCGAGATCGCGGCGCCGATTCTCAAGGAAGTGCGCGAGCGCCTTCGCTTCCTGAATGATGTCGGACTCGAATACCTGACGCTCGGCCGCTCCGCCGAATCGCTCTCGGGCGGCGAGGCGCAGCGCATTCGTCTCGCCACACAGATCGGCTCGCGCCTGGTCGGAGTGCTCTACATCCTCGACGAGCCTTCGATCGGCCTGCACCAGCGCGACAACGCGCGCCTCCTGAACACGCTTCGCCAGCTCCGCGACCTCGGCAACACCGTCATCGTCGTCGAGCACGACGAGGAGACAATGCAGGCGGCAGATCACCTGATCGATCTCGGGCCCGGCGCGGGAAAGCACGGCGGGCTCGTCATCGCCGAAGGAACTGTCGACGAAGTTCGAGCCAACAAGGAATCGATCACCGGCCGTTACCTGCGTGGCGAGCTCGAGATTCCCATTCCCGAGGTGCGTCGCCGGATGGATCCTTCCCGCGTGATTCGCATTGAAGGGGCGCGCGAACACAACCTGCGCGATCTCAACGTCGACATTCCACTCGGTCTTTTCGTCGCCGTCACTGGCGTGTCCGGCAGCGGTAAGTCCACGCTCATCGAGGACATCCTGCACCGCGCGATGGCGAGACACTTCTATCGCGCCAGGGTGATTCCCGGCGCGCACACGCGCATCACCGGATTCCAGCACCTCGACAAGGTCATCGACATCGACCAGAGCCCGATCGGTCGGACGCCGCGCTCGAACCCCGCTACATACACGGGATTGTTCACGCCCATCCGCGAGCTGTTCGCGGAATTGCCCGAAGCGAAGATCCGCGGCTACGGGCCGGGAAGATTCTCGTTCAACGTGAAGGGCGGGCGCTGTGAGGCTTGCGAGGGAGATGGTCTCGTCAAGATCGAGATGCACTTTCTCCCCGATGTCTACGTTCCGTGCGACGTTTGCAAGGGAAAGCGCTACAACCGCGAGACGCTGGAAGTACGATTCCGCGGGCTCAGCATCGCGGACGTGCTCGAACAGACCGTGGAAGATGCCCTCGCGTTCTTCGAGAACCAGCCGCGCGTGCGCCAGAAGCTTCAAACTCTATTCGACGTCGGCCTCGGCTACATCCACCTCGGTCAGTCGGCGACGACGCTTTCGGGCGGAGAGGCGCAGCGCGTTAAGCTGGCCGCCGAGTTGTCGAAGCGCGACACGGGTAGAACGTTCTATATCCTGGACGAGCCGACGACGGGTTTACACTTCGAGGATGTACGCATGCTCATGAGCGTGCTGCACCGGCTTGTTGACCGAGGCAATACGGTGCTCGTCATTGAGCACAACCTCGACGTCATCAAGACCGCCGACTGGATCATCGATCTGGGGCCGGAGGGAGGGCTCCGCGGCGGCGATGTCGTCGCGGCTGGGACACCGGAGGACGTCGCTGATGTCGCCGCGTCGTACACTGGACAGTATCTGCGGGGGATGCTCAAACGGGATCGCGGCAACGGCTCTAGAAAGAAGGTCGCGCTCAAGGCCGGCTAAAAACTGAGAACAGAAAAGCTGCCTGCTGCCCGCCGGTAGCTATCAGCTGCCAGCCAACTACGCCGAGACCGGTGGAGTCGGCGGTCTCGCCGGTTTGATGGGGTGAAAGCGATTGGCGATGCTGAGTCGTGCTTTATTACGCCTGTATTGAAGTCCGGGCGTAGTCGGCCGGCAGCGGGAAGCCTTCAGCGGGCGGCAGGCAGCTTGGCTGTTCTCAGTTGCCCTTTCCCCGAACGCCCCCCCCGCACCGTATTTTTGAAGCATGGTCTCTCTGCTCGATATAATCGGCCCGGTGATGGTCGGTCCTTCCTCCTCGCACACCGCTGGCGCCTGCCGCCTCGGATTGCTTGCGCGCGGACTGATAGGTGGGACTCCCCAGAGCGGAGTCCTTCAGCTGCACGGCTCCTTTGCGCGCACCGGCGAGGGACACGGCACCGACAAGGCGCTGGTGGGCGGACTGCTTGGCTTCCGCCCCGACGACGAGCGGCTCCGTGACGCCCTCCAGATCGCCGAGCGCGAAGGGCTGGACTACAAGTTCGAGAAGGTGACGATTGCGGACGCCGCGCACCCCAACACCGTGCGCATCAACCTCGAGCTGAATGGCAACAAGGCCACCATGCTCGGGTCATCTCTGGGGGCCGGGCGAATCCTGGTCCAGGAGATCGATGGGTTCCCCGTCGAGGTCACCGGAAACTTACACACGATTGTTCTCGTAGCTGAGGATAGGAAGGGCTCGATCGCCAGAATCACGGGGATCCTGGCCGAGCACGACATCAACATTGCTACGCTGAGGCTATCGAGGAAAGAAAGGGGTGGCGACGCATTCATGATGATCGAATGCGACGAGGAGCCCGACAAAAAAGCCGGCGAGGAGTTGCGCGCCCTCGACTGGGTCCGGTGGACGCGGCGGCTCCCGAAAGTCAGCGGAGGTTGATTGTACAAGGCACTCGCTGACGCAATAAAGGACGCAGAAAGTGAGAAGAAGTCGCTCGCGCAGGTTGCGCTGGCCGCTGAATCGCGCGACCAGGGCCGCCCGGTACAGGACATTCGTGCGGCGCTGCAACGCGCGCTCGACGTGATGCGCAGCGCGATCGAGAAGGGATTGGTCGGTGATCTGTATTCCGCGTCGGGACTCGTTGGTGGCGATGCCGCGAAGCTGCGGTCGAGCGCGAAGGGTCCGCTGGCGCAGACTCCGTTTCGCGACATCCTGACGCGCGCGTTGGCGGTGCAGGAAGTGAACGCGGCGATGGGAGTGATCGTCGCCGCGCCAACGGCCGGTGGAGCGGGAATTCTGCCGGCAATCCTCACCGGTCTCGCGAAAGCGAGGTCGGTGTCAGACGAGAAAGTCGTCGATGGGTTGGCGACAGCGGGACTGATTGGAGCGGTGGTCGCGGAGCGAGCGTCGCTGTCGGGCGCTGAAGGAGGATGTCAGGCAGAGACGGGCGCCGCGGCGGGAATGGCGGCGGGCGCCGCCACTGAAATGCTGGGCGGAACGCCGTCGCAGGTGGGACACGCGGTAGCGCTCACGATGCAGGGCACACTTGGACTCGTTTGCGATCCGTTGGGCGGGCTTGTCGAATTGCCCTGCGTATTCAGGAACGCGACCGGCTCCGCGATCGCGCTGGCTGGAATCGAGATGGCGCTGGCTGGAATCACCTTCGCCATTCCGGTGGACGAGGTGATCGACGTGATGGGCGAGATCGGGCGCGAGATGGATGTACGGTACCGCGAGACGGCCGGCGGAGGGTTGGCCGCAACGCCGACCGGCCGCCGGCTGGCAAAGGAGCGGTTGTACCAGATCAAGAGGTCGGACGGGTGAATCAGCTAGTTAACTGGGGGCTAAAGTTGTAGCTTCGCGGAACGGCTCATGTGTGGACTTATAGATTTGAAGAAGAACCGGATCCGAGATGTGAGAAGCATAGATCATAGTTGGCGGTAACTGCGCTCAGACCGATCATATCGGCCTAAAGCAAAGCAACCGCCTGTGCCATCACGCCATGAGGACGGTCTTTGCGTAGTTACTAAAATCGGTCATCTGCACTTCTCAGATCTCGGATCCCGTTCAGTTGCAGTTTTCTTTTTGAAAAATCCATCCACCGACCTATGAATATTTTTGATCGTATCGCGATGCTATTTAGGTCCAACGTCAACGCGGTGATCTCGGAATTCGAGCAGCCCGAGAAGATGCTGAACCAGATCATTCTCGACATGAGATCGCAGCTCGTGCGCGCGAAGCAGCAGGTTGCTGCCGCTATCGCCGACGAGAAGCGCCTCCAGGATCAGACCAAGCAGGAGCTGAAGGAAGCGGAAGACTGGGAGCGCCGGGCGATGCTCGCGGTCCAGCAGAACCAGGACGAGCTCGCCAA
>DATHGO010000258.1:0-2889 GCA_035317585.1 Gemmatimonadaceae bacterium
TTCGCCCGATCAGACGCTGAATCTCCTGGGTGCGCCCGCCCAGCTGCGCCCGCTCGCGAGAGGTGCGCGTCCGAGTCGCACGGGGAAGCATCGCGTACTCGGCGGTGAGCCAACCCTCGCCACTACCCCGCTTCCAACCGGGAACCCCGTCCTCGACCGACGCCGTGCACAGCACGCGTGTCGCACCAAACGTTATGAGGCATGAGCCCTCAGCGTAGGGTGCGACTCCACGCTCGAATGTGATCGGCCTGAGATCCGATAGACTGCGTCCAACGCGCTTCGATTTACCTGGTTTCATTGAGCTTCCGAACAATGGCCGAGGTAGAATGTCCGGGAGTGAGCGGCACTACGACCACGCGCCCGCCCCAGCTTTTCACTTCTGTCGCACCAACGATCGTCTCTTCCGAATAATCTCCGCCTTTGACTATCACATCAGGCTTGAGATGCCTGACGAGGTTGAGCGGCGTGTCCTCCGGGAAAATTACGACGAGATCCACGCACTCGAGCGCGGCCAGCACGTACGCGCGTTCGGCGTCGCTCCGTACGGGGCGCGTCGGACCCTTGAGGCGTCGCACCGATTCATCGCTGTTGACGCCGACGATGAGCGCGTCGGCGCTGTCGCGCGCGGCAGTGAGGATGTCGATGTGGCCGGGATGAAGAAGGTCGAAGACGCCATTGGTGAACGCTACGCGACCCTTTCTTCCAGCTTTCCAGCGCTCCGCCTCCGCCCATGTCGCAAGCTTTGTCGCGGGGTCTCGAGGCTTCAGGGTCTGCTCATCACAGCGGGGTGAAAATGGAGAACCTTCTCTTTATTCAACGGAAGCCTGAACACTTCGTCGTAATCACTCGATATGGCGATCTGGGTCGTAGTCCGTTCGATGGTAATCAACTCCGCACCCGGGGGAAGCTGGAGAGTGTCCGCCAGGGCTGAAAGGCGGGTGGTGATCTGGGCGTCCGTCTTGTCGGCCGCAAACCTCGCCTCCTGCCCCATTGCATCCTTGAACTGATAGAAGCGAAAATAGGCTTCGCCAAAACCGACGCCGAAGTAGGCTGCCACGGCGAGAATCAGCAGAGGAAGCAGACACCCGAGCCTGCTCACTCCGCGACGGTTCACCACTGTGATTGCGCCCCTTCAATCACCGTGTTCACTACCCGGTCAATCGCTTGCTTTCTTCCGACGGGCTCACCGCGCTCCTCGTACTGCCCTTCTGCGAGCAAGCCCTTTCGTTGCCAGAGGGTCTTTCCGGTGACCTGATCGATCATCTCGATGTCGACGACGAGCTGCAGCAGGCGTGTCGCTGTGGTCGCCTGCTTGTTGTTGGCGCTGTAGCCGATGGGAATGTCGGTCTCGTAGCGCTGGATCGTGCCGCGCACGACCGCGTTCGCCTTGGCCTCAGACGCGTCTCGCAACCCGAGCCGGTCGTGAAGCTGGGTGCGGAGGGCGTCGGTGAGCTGGCGTGGAAGCTCTGCTGTCGGGGTCTGGTTCTCGAAAGGAAGGATTGCCACCGTCCTTATGTGAGAGGGCAACCCACCTCCCGTAAATCCGTATGGGATGCAGGCAGTCAGCGCAACCAGGACAACACTATAAGCTCCAAATCGACGCATCGAAAGATCCAGGTTCATCTCGCAGAATCGTGAGGTCCAGACGACGCCTCGCTCCGGGCGCTCGGTAAGTGAGCACTCCGTCTGCTCGGCGGGCAATGCTTTCGGTGATCTTTCCATCCGAGATGTGCTCGAGCCCAACCAGGGTGTCACCGCGAATCGTAACTCTCCACTGCACTGGACGCCCCACATCTGCGCGCAGAAGATCACCGTCGATACGAACCACGGTGTCTGGAAGCGCAGGAATCGCAAGGCGACCAAGCGCAGCCCACATCATAGGCGACGGAGGAATGTAGCGACGCGCGAGCTCGGCGTGTGGCGACCGCAACGAGTCTCGGATGAGAACCGCGGCTCCGGCACCAAGTCCTCCGCCGAGAAAAAAATCGAGACGCGCGCTGTCGGGGGCGGCGGTGCGCACGGAACCATCACCCCGCGCAGCGATGTCGCCTTCCTGGTAATCCCATTTGAAAACGAGATGACGATGGCCGGATGCCAGCGAGAGAGCAGGAAGCGAACGATCCGGCGCGAGGATGCCCTTGAGCGGCGCCGCCGATGGTACGCAGCCAAGAGCCACGGCAATGATGAGAGAAGCGAACCGTTTCATTTCGGATCGACGCGGGTGATCAAATCGCCCTGAACGAGCTTGTCCAGTACATCGAATCCGCGAATTACTCTCCCGAATACCGTGTAATGACCGTCGAGGTGCGGTTGCGGCGAGTGAGTTATGAAATACTGGCTGCCGCCGGTATCGGGGCCGGAGAGTGCCATCCCGACCGCTCCGCGCTCATAGCGGCGGCGATTCATCTCGTCACGTATCGCGTAACCGGGGCCGCCGTTTCCATCATCACGTGGGTCGCCATCCTGAGCAACGAAGTTTGGAACCACCCGGTGAAAGCGTGTATTCCGATAGTATCCAGACCGCGCGAGGTTGAGAAAGTTCCATACCGTGATAGGGGCATCGGTGCCGAACAGCTCCAGGCGAATGGGTCCGCGCACGGTATTGATGGTCGCGTTGACGGTCTTTCCGACATACGCCGGCATCACGGTGGAGCGCACCACTCCCTCGTACCATTCAATCGGCCTCGGCGTGGGCGCGACACGTCCCCACCTTGACCAAACGGGAATAGCCTTTCCAGCAGCGCGCTCCAGCGGATCGGCGGGCACCGGAGTACGAGCGAGCTGGGCCTGCCACGCAGCGTTGAGAGAACTGCTATCCCTTTTCCAGAGCGACCCCACGTACTGAATAGCCGCGAGCCTCGCGTCGTTCGCCGAATCACGGCCCGCCTG
>DATHGO010000259.1:0-11889 GCA_035317585.1 Gemmatimonadaceae bacterium
CCGACGCCGCGCTCCCGATAGACGTCGTGCTGTTCCTCGAAGCTCTTGAGTCCCCCGATGCCGCTGCCGATGATGACGCCGATGCGGTCCGGGTCCATCCCATTCCGTTCGATGAGGCTCGCATCTGTCATCGCTTGGCGAGCGCCAGCGATGGCGTACTGGGTGTATTGATCCGCGCGCTTTGCTTCCTTGCGCTCCATGTAGTCGAGCGGATTGAAGCCTTTGACCTCGGCCGCGAATCGAACGGGAAATTTCGACGCGTCGAATTTGGTGATAGGCGCGGTTCCCGACTTCCCTTCGATCAGGGACCGCCAGGTCGTCGCCACATCGTTACCGACGGGGGTAATCGCCCCCATGCCAGTGACGACGACTCGCCTCTTCATTACGCTCCGACCTTCTGGTTCAGATAGCCGAGCGCATCACCAACGGTGCGCAGCTTCTCGGCGTCCTCATCAGGAATGTCGATGTTGAACTCCTTCTCGAACTCCATCACGAGCTCGACGATGTCCAGGCTGTCCGCGCCAAGATCCTCGATGAAGCTCGCCTCGTTGGTCAACTTTTCACGCTCCACACCGAGCTCTTTCTCGATGATGTCTTTGACCTTGTCGTTATTGTCGGCCATTTGATGGATTTCCTCGTGTTTGTGGGGGTGTCCTGAAATATATCTAACCGAATATCTGATACAAAGTTACATCACCATCCCGCCGTCCACGACGAAGACCTGTCCCGTGATGTAGGAGGCGAGGTCCGAAGCGAGGAAAGCTACCATGGCGGCGACATCCTGCACCGACCCAAGGCGTTCAAGTGCAATCTGTTGGCCCAGTGCGTCGCGGGCCTCCTGGGTCATGGCCGCGGTCATCTCCGTCTCGATGAAGCCGGGCGCAACGGCGTTAACCAGGATATTTCGGGACCCCAGCTCCTTGGCGACGGACTTGGTGAGGGCGATGAGCCCGGCCTTGCTCGCGGCGTAGTTAGCCTGGCCCTTGTTCCCGATCAGGCCGACGATACTCGCGATGTTGATGATTCGCCCACTGCGCTTCTTCATCATACCTCTCGAGACGGCCCGAATCGCCGCGAACGCGCCGCGAAGGTTGGCGTTCTGAACGGCGTCCCAGTCCTCGTCTTTCAGGCGCATTACCAGGTTGTCCCGGGTGATTCCCGCGTTGTTGACGAGAATGTCAATCGATCCGAATGCTTTCTCGACGTCGCCCACGAGCTTGGCTATTGCCGCCGTATCGCCGACATCAGCCGCGAAGCCCGCGGCGTTGTTGCCAACGGCAGACGCCGCCTCCTCGGCTCGTTGCAGATCGCGACCCACCACGGCGACGCGCGCGCCGGATTGTGCAAAGGCCTCGGCAATGCCACGTCCGATCCCCCGGGTGCTGCCGGTGACAAGTGCGTTCTTTCCGGTGAGATCGATCTTCACGATGCGACCATCTGAAGAAGCTTTTCGACTTCTGGAACGGTTCCGCAGGAGAAGGTACGAGCGCCTTTGACGAGACGTCCCATCAGACCACTCAACACGTTGCCCGGGCCCATCTCAACGTAGAGCGCATCCGGAAAGCTCGTCGCGATATTTCTGACCTCCTCGGACCAGCGGACTGGCGACGTGAGCTGTCGCAGCAGCAGATCCTTTGCGGCGACGGCCGTTGTCGCGGCTCCGGCGGTCACGTTCGAGAAGACCGGATAGATGGGATCCATGAAGGCTGAGGTCGCGATCGCATCGGTGAGTCCGACTACGGCCGGCTCCATGAGAGGCGAATGGAAGGCCCCACTCACAGGGAGCTTGATCGCCCGCTTCGCCCCCGCTTCCTTTGCGAGCTCCATAGCACGCTCGACACCCGCGATTTCACCAGAGATTACGACTTGCTCGTCGGTGTTGAAGTTGGCGGGCACCACGACTCCCGCTTCCTTGCTGGCGCGCTCGCAGATCTGCTCGATCGGCGTCGTCGTAGTTCCAAGAATCGCCGCCATAGTTCCGGGACGCGCAGCGCCGGTCTCGTACATCAGCTCGCCGCGCCTACTTACCAGCTTCGCGGCTCCAGGAAGACTGACGGCGTCGGCGGCGTGATAAGCGGTGAACTCTCCGAGAGAATGTCCCGCGGCGGCGCGGACGTACTGGTGCAGCGCGTCCTTCGTCAGCGCCCAAACGGCTGCGCCGTGCGCAAAGAGAGCGGGCTGCGCATTGCGTGTCGAAGTCAGCTCGTCCGCCGGCCCTTCGAAGCAAAGGCGACTCAGGTCCAGTCCGAGCGCGGCGTCGACCTCACCAAAAACCCCGCGCGCGACCGGGAATGCCTCGGCCAGATCTTTTCCCATCCCCGGCTTCTGTGAGCCCTGGCCGGGAAAGAGCAGAACGATGTCCACTGCTTAGAAGCGGATGACCATCGACGCCCAGGTGAATCCGGCGCCAAATGCGACCATCATCACCGTGGAACCGTCCTTAATCCTTCCCGATTCGATCGCCTCGTTGAGGGCGATCGGAATCGACGCTGAAGAAGTGTTGCCGTAGCGGTCGACGTTCACGTAGACCTTTTCCATCGGGATGCCGGAATGCTTCGCGGTCGCCTCGATGATTCGAACGTTGGCCTGGTGCGGAATGAGGAGATCGATGTCGCTTCCCGTGAGGCGCGCTCCGTCGAGCGCCCGGTCGGCGGCGTCGGACATGGACCGCACCGCGTGCTTGAAGACCTCGCGCCCCGCCATCCTCACGAGATGAGAGCGCTTCTCGAGGACTTCCGCGGACATCGGGGTCGTCGCTCCGCCATCGGGCCGGTAGAGAAGGTCCGCCAGCTTGCCGTCGCTACGCATGTACGCGGACAGGATTCCCTTCCCGTTCTTGCTGCGCTTCAGAACCGCGGCTCCGGCTCCATCGCCGAACAGAACGCAGGTCGAGCGATCCTTCCAGTCAACGATCGCGCTCATCTTCTCCGACCCGATCACGAGCGCAGTCTCGGCGGTGCCGGACATGATGAGCCCTTCCGCGGTCGACATCGCGTACAGCCAGCCGGCACAAGCCGCACCGACGTCGAATGCCGCGGCGCGCGTGGCGCCGAGCTCAGCCTGAATGTCGACCGCGGTCGAGGGAAGGAGCCGGTCGGGTGTGGCCGTGCTCAAGACGATCACATCTATCTCTCCCGGATGCACCCCGGCAACTTCCATCGCCTTGCGACCAGCGTCGGACGCCATCGAGCAGGTTGTCTCGCCGTTTCTAGCGATCCGCCGCTCGACAATTCCGCTTCGCTCGAAGATCCACTCGTGGGATGTCTCGATTCCGATGGACGCGAAGTCATGGTTCGTCATCACGTGCGCGGGCAGTCCGCGACCTGTGCCGACGACGGCGGCAATTGGTCGCTTCACGCCGACTCCGCTATCGCGTTGGTGGCAGGCGCCGCTGCCTGAAGCTTCTCACCGATCTGATCGTTCATGCGCGTCTCAACGGCCCGGACAGCAACCTGGATGGCGTTCTTGATGGCGCGCGGCGGTGAGTTGCCGTGGCAGATGATGCTGACGCCTCTCACACCGAGGAGCGGCGCGCCACCATAGTTGGTGGAATCGAATCCCTTGAGGGCAGCTTTCACGTGTGCGGCGTCGATGCCCGGGTGCTCGCTCAGCAGGCGAACGATCATGGGCGCCACCGCTTCGTAGAACTTGAGCACGATGTTGCCGACGAAACCGTCACAGATGACGACGTCGAAGGGACCGCGCTCGCTCGCGCCGGCCGGTAGATCGCGGCCCTCGAGGTTCCCGTGAAAATTGAATCCGGCTTTCCGGAACAGCACGTGCGCCTCCTTCACGACCGCGTTCCCCTTCTCGGGCTCCTCCCCGATCGAAAGCAGGCCGATCGAAGGATTTGGCCTGCCGAAGATGCACTCGGCGTAAACCGCGCCAAGCCACGCGAACTGAAGAAGCTCTGTCGGGGAGCAGTCCACGTTCGCGCCGGAATCGAGAACGATCACTGGCTGACGCGCGGTTGGGAACACCGTGGCAATCGCCGGACGCGTAAGGCCCGGATGGAGCTTAAGCAGCATCGCCGACGACGCCATCTGCGCGCCTGTATTGCCGGCGGAGACGAAGGCATCGGATTTTCCATCCACCTGCAGCTTGAGTCCGACGACCATCGAGCTATTCGGCTTTTTGCGGAGGCCGGAAGTAGGCTTCTCCGACATCTCGATGACTTCGGCCGCCTCAACGATGTTGATGCGAAAGCGAGACGACGCCGCTTGTGAGAGCTCGCCAGAAAGCAGTCTCTCGAGCTCCGCCTCGATTACCGAAGTCTGCCCGACGAGCTGCACAGTGTGCGCACCGTCGAGTTCCTGCAGGGCGAGTAATGCGCCGGCGATTGTCGCTTTGGGAGCGAAATCTCCCCCCATAGCATCCAACGCTATTCGCGCCAAACTAGGCTTCCTTCGGTTCTACTCGCTGTTCGCCATCGTAGTATCCGCACTCCGCGCAGACATGATGCGGACGCCTCATGCTCTGGCAGCGGGGACACTTCTGGATGACGATCGCCGGCGCGATCTTGTGCGTGTTACGCGCGCGTTTCTTTCGCTTGGAGGTGCGTCGCTTTGGGACGGCCATTGTATCTGTTCCTTAAGGTGGTTTGACGAGCTAGTGTGCGTCGCCCTGATGCTTGAGCAACGGGCCCCAGCGCGATTCAGTCCTGGTTGGTGTGCAGTTACAGGTGCTTTCGTTCAAATTGGTACCACAAGTCGCGCACAGTCCTTTGCAATCTTCCCTGCACTGGACGTACGCAGGAGCCGTAAGCAGCCACGTTTCTCTCACCGCAGCGCGGAGATCGATCATTCTGG
Source organism: Gemmatimonadaceae bacterium (assembly GCA_035317585.1). Classification (GTDB taxonomy): domain Bacteria; phylum Gemmatimonadota; class Gemmatimonadetes; order Gemmatimonadales; family Gemmatimonadaceae; genus UBA4720. The sequence goes on from DATHGO010000259.1 coordinate 4,809, forward strand.
CATTCGGATCGTAGAGGAACACGTCCGGATCGTCCGCCTCGTCAGCTCCGATCGCGGCAAGAAGGAAGTGTACCTCCTCGTCGACCGCGACGTTGACTTCTTCCAGGCACAGGCGGCAAGGAAGCACGATCCCGCCGTCAATGCGACCCGTAAAATAGAACCTGCCTTCACCCGCCGACGACAGTCTTCCGATCACACGGACTGGCTGAGATGGGCGAACATCTCCCTCTTCCCAAATCGGATCGTCCGGCTGAATCGAGCCGTCAACGTGAACGGCTTTGGTTTCCAGCGAGCGTATGTCAAAGGACAGCATAAGCCCTTTAAATTAGCGGGTTTAACAACTCCGTTCCAGTGTTGTCCTGAGCTTTTTTTCGTGCGCGGTTTCTTTTAACTGAAGAGTACCGGCGGGGGCGATCGGCGGGCGGGCTGGTGGCTGCGGGCGAGCCGCGATCGAGGGTTAACGACGCTAGACTAGCTCCGCTTCGGGGAAAAAGAACTTCGACTCGCGCTCTGCGTTTTCGTCGGAATCGGAGGCGTGAATTGCGTTCCGCTCCTTGGACTCAGCGTAGAGCTTCCGAACGGTCCCCGGTTCCGCCTCGGCGGGATCCGTGGCCCCGATTGTCTTGCGGAGCGCCGCTACCGCGTCGGCGCGCTCAAGCACGATCGGCATGCATTTGCCCGAAGTCATGAAGCGAACAAGCGGCGCGAAGAAGGGACGCTCGCGATGAACCGCATAGAATTCCTGCGCCTGCGGTTCGGTGAGCCGCATGACGCGGCTGGCCATGACCTTGAATCCAGCCTTCTCGAGGTGCGCGATGATCTGCCCACCTTTTCCGGAATTGAAAGCATCGGGCTTGATGATGGTGAGTGTTCTGTTGCCGGCCATTTATGAGCTCTATCCTTAGCGCATAGCGCGTTTGAGTAAATCCACGACGTCGATGGGACGCTTGGCGACGCCCACACCGTTCTCCTCGAATGCTTGCATCTTTTCAGCGGCAGTGCCTGCTGAGCCGGAGATGATGGCGCCGGCGTGTCCCATGCGGCGACCCGGGGGCGCGGTCTGACCAGCGATAAATCCGACGACGGGCTTCTTCATCTTCTCGCGGACGAAACGCGCCGCTTCCTGCTCGTCGGTACCTCCGATCTCACCGATCATGACCACTGCCTCCGTCGCCGGATCCTTCTCGAAAGCGTTGAGGCAATCGATGAAGTTAGTGCCGTTGATCGGATCTCCCCCGATCCCGACGCACGTCGTCTGGCCGATCTTGGCGCGCGTCATCTGGTAAACGACTTCGTATGTCAGCGTTCCCGATCGACTCACCAGGCCGACGTTTCCCGCAATGCAGATTCGGCCTGGAATGATTCCGACTTTTGATTGGCCGGGAGAGATCAGGCCGGGGCAATTGGGTCCGAGCAGGCGCGACCCTTTCTCCTTCACGAAAGGATAGACTCTCGTCATGTCGAGAACGGGCACACCCTCGGTGATGCAGACGATGAATGGAATCTCCGCGTCGGCCGCCTCCATCATTGCATCGGCGGCGAAGGGCGGCGGGACATAGATCACCGTTGCGTTCGCGCCGGTTTTCTTCACCGCCTCGGCGACCGTGTTGAAGATCGGAACCTTGTCTTCGAACTTCTGTCCGCCCTTCCCTGGCGTCACCCCTCCGACGACCTGGGTTCCGTACTCGATCATCTGCTTGGTGTGGAAGGAACCATCCCGACCCGTGATTCCCTGGACGAGCAGGCGCGTGCTCTTGTCGATGAAGATGCTCACGCGGCCTTCCCTCCGGTGGCGAGAGCCACTGCCTTCTTGACCGCTTCGTCCATATCGGTCATCGCCGAGAGCCCGTTCTCCTTCAGTATCTTCAGCGCGATTTCTTCGTTCGTGCCCGTAAGTCGAATCACCAGAGGAACCTTCAGCGGATTCTGCTTGATCGCGGTCACGATTCCATTCGCCACATCGTCGGTGCGCGTGATACCGCCGAAGATGTTGAAGAGAATCGCCTTGACGCTCGGATCGCTGGTGATGATGCGGAGCGCGGCGACGACCTTCTCGGGATTCGAGGAGCCACCGATGTCGAGAAAGTTTGCCGGCTCGCCGCCGTAGTATTTCACGAGATCCATCGTCGCCATGGCCAGACCTGCCCCGTTGACGACGCAACCGACGTTTCCATCGAGCTTGATGAAGGTGAGGTTTGCCTTCCTCGCATCGACCTCGCTCGGGTCCTCAGCGGATTCGTCGCGCAGCGCGGCGATGTCGGGACGGCGATCGAGCTCGTTGTCGTCGATCACCATTTTGGCGTCCAGCGCGACCACTTCTCCCCCGGGCGTCGTCACCAGCGGATTGATCTCGGCGAGCGATCCACCGTTCTCGACGAACGCCTGGTAAAGCTGAAGCAGAATCTTCGCGGCGGCGCGAACCTGCTTCATGTCGGAATAGAGGAAGAACGCGAGCTGCATCGCTTCGAACGCTTGCAGTCCGTAGCGTGGATCGATTGGATGCTTGAGCAGCTTGTCCGGCGTCTTCGCCGCGACTTCCTCGATGTCTATTCCGCCCGCCGGGCTCGCCATGAAAACGGCACGCTTGGAAGCCCGATCGACGATGATGCCGACGTAGGCCTCACTCGCGATATCAGCGGCGGGCGTCACCAGCACCTTTCTCACGGGAAGACCCTTGATGACGAGCTTGAGGATCTGAGCGGCGACGTTCCGCGCCTCTTCGGGCGTCTTGGCGAGCTTCACTCCACCCGCCTTCCCACGACCGCCGGCGTGGACCTGCGCTTTGATTACAACCGTCGTCCCAAACTTTCGTGCGATTGCTTCAGCTGCTTCCGGTGTCGTGGCAACCTCGCCTGGCGGGATCGGTATGCCGTATTTCCGGAAGATTTCCTTTGCCTGGTACTCGTGGATGTTCACTCTTGCTCCGAACGCGTGCGCACACGCGGATTATCGATATTGATGTAGCTGTTATGGAATGATTTCCGTACCGCCGACGCCCTGCACCGCGGCCCTTCCCTTGCTCAGCTCAGTAATAATGGCACGACCCTTTGTTCGACGCACGTAATCCGCGGCGGCCGCAACTTTCGGAGCCATGCTGCCTTCGCCGAATGCTCCTTCGCTCGCGAGGCGATCCGCTTCACTCACGCTCATCGAGCTGATCGCGCGCTGCTGTTCCGTGCCCCACCCAGTATAAACTGCATCGACGTCGGTGAGAATCAGGAACAGTTCTGCGCCGAGCTCTCTGGCAAGAACTGCGGCAGCGAGATCCTTGTCGACGACGGCGTCGACTCCCTCGAGTCCTAGCGCCGCATCGCGGTAGATTGGCACACCACCGCCACCACACGCGATTACGACGGTGTCGCGTTCGAGCAGTGTTCGAATCGTAGCAAGCTCGTGGATTGCCAGCGGCCGGGGACTTCCTACGACGCGCCGGAAGCGCCCCTTTGCGTCCTTCTTCACGGCATGGCCCTGCGCCTTGAGCTCGCGGGCGCGCACGGCCGAGAGCCCGTGTCCGATGAATTTCTTCGGATCCTTGAGGGCTGGATCATCGGCGGCAACCTCGACCTGCGTCAGGACCGTCACCACATCTCTCGAGTTCCCCGCCTTCCGTAGCGCGTTCTCGAGCGACTGTTGCAACATGTAGCCAATCCAGCCCGCGGTACCCGCGACGAGCACCCCAAGCGGGAGCGGCGCGACCTCGCTCCTCGCCTTCTCGTTTCTGACGAGCTCGTCGCCGACCTGTGGCCCATTGCCGTGAACTACCACCACGTGCCACCCATCGAGGGCGAAATCGACGATCGGGCCCAGGCTTTCGCGCGTGTGACGAAACTGATCGGCGATGGTCGAATGCTCTCCCGGCGGAGAAAGCGCGTTACCGCCGACGGCGATTACAGCGGTCCGTGTCGCGGTCATCTGTGTGTCGGTGAAATGAGTGCGCCGAGTGAATCGTAAGCGATCCCGAAGGCCTTGAGATCCGCGGCGGCGAGTGCGGCTCGCATGCGGTTGTAGAGTCGAGTAACCGCCGACCTGAACGTCGAGTCGTTGGCAACGGACGAAGGCGCCGCCGATACCGGCGACCACGGTGTTGCAGTCAGCTCGCGCGCGATGCCGGGCGCACGGTAGTCCGCCGAGTTCGGGAAGGCTGCCATCCACGCCAAGGCTATAGGATCGGGAGCTGGATCCGCGGCGATCGTTACTCGAGCCGTGCGCGCGTTTGCGAGCGCGGTTGCGGCGTGCCTGAAATAGCTGCGTTCTTCCCCCGCCAGAACGAAACGCTGGCTGAGAGGATAGTTGGACGACGCGGTGTACAGCTCCAGTTTCCAGTAGAGCGTGTCGGCGTGAAACATCGGTTCGACCATACTTCCCTGCGCGAAGATCGGCGCCAGAGCGCGAATTCTGGTCCGCAGGTCGCGCACGGTCACGAGTCTGGCGCGTCGCGGGACCGAATCAGAGAGAAGATCGAAGGACTGGTACGCCCACGCATTTCCCAGCCGCGAGAGGCCATCGCCAAGCCGTTGTCCCGCGACATCGAGCTGCGGATCGGAGACGACCACCAGCCCCTGGGCGCCGGGATAGACAAGGGAATCCTGGCGCAGCAACTGCTGGCTGGCCGCGCTCGTGACCACGCTGTCAAGCGCGGCCGACACCGCGGAGTTCCGCAAAGCTTCGTACGATGCCGAGCTGAGAGCATAGGCACGTCGCGTAAACTCGCCGCGGGTGGCGATATAAGGCCGCTCTCGCACCATCTGCGTCTCGCGCGAGGTGAACCGCCGCACGAGCAGCGGCACGATTTCCTGCACGGTGACCGACAACACCACGATGACGGTGACCGCGATGAAGCTGGTGCGAAGCTGTCCCGTCCAACCGCTCAGAAGTACCGTGATCGCGGCGGCAGCGGTGGCGATGGACAGCAGCAGCAGTCCCGGGAGCAGCCACTGATGATCGACGTAGGAGAAGACGCCCCGCTCACCGCTACCGCGAATCAGCAAATCGTACGATTGCAGGCGGTAGCTCCACATCGTGATGAGAAGCAGCAATGCCGCCAACACGCTCAAATGGCGCCTCACGCGTGCGCTCATGCGAAGTCCGGCGCGCTCCCACCTCAAGCCGGGTGTGAGCGAATAAAGAATGACCACGACGAGCGAAACGCCAACGGTCAACAGCATCGCCCACGAGTAGGCCGCTTTTTCAAAGGGGAGCCAGGTCGTGTAGAATGCGAGGTCGTGCTGGAAGTATGGATCGGCCTCGCGAAAGCTGACGCGGAGCCGCGCCAGCGCCAGTGACGTCCAGGGCGGAAGCACCGGCGTGACCGCGGCGGCAATTGCGATGGAGAGGAGGAATGCGAACCGGTCGATGTATTTCCGAGGTACAGCCTCGCCAAATTCCACGTTGGCGAGCCGCCGAGGCAGTGTAAGGACACCAATGCTTCTGCCAAGCGCGGAGAGATTCAGAAAGGCAACGAGCACCGCGATCACGGAGCCGATCCCGTAGATCAGCACCAGATCGCCCGTGCGTTCGCGCCAAAGCGGGCTCGCTCCGAGTGCGTCGTACCAGGTGTAATCAGCGTACAGGACGGATGCCGCGCGTCCGCCGATGAGTGCAACAGCCGCGATGACGACCCCGACGAGGAGACGCCTGCGGGTTGAAGGCATCACATCAAACCTTTACGCCATTGGAGCGCAGCCAACCCTGCATCTCGGATTGAATCTTCTCCAGCTGTTCCTTCGTTCGCGCCTCGAACCGCATCACGAGCACGGGCTGAGTGTTCGACGCCCTGATCAACCCCCAGCCATCGCCAAAGAGGACTCGCGCTCCGTCCACGGTAATGACCTTGTACTTGGCACTGAAGTATTTCGTGGCTTCTTCGACAATGCCGAACTTCTTGTCGTCGGGACAGTCAACGCGGATTTCCGGCGTAGACACGAATCGGGGAACATCGGCCAACAGGTCCCGAACGCTTTTCCCCGAGTCGGCGACGATGCGCAGCAGGCGCGCCGCGCCGTAGAGCGCATCGTCGAATCCGTAGAATCCTTCGGCGAAGAACATGTGACCGGACATTTCACCCGCAACCGGCGCGTGGGTCTGGTGCATCTTCTCCTCGATGAGCGAGTGTCCCGTCTTCCACATGATGGGAGTTCCGCCCGCCTTCTGGATGGCCTCCGGCAATGCCTGAGATGCCTTCACGTCGAAAACGATTGCCTGCCCCTTCCCCGTGCGCGCCAGCACGTCGCGCGCGTAGATGATGAGGAGGTAGTCGCCCCAGATTATCTCGCCAATGTTGTCGATGACGCCGATCCTGTCCGCGTCGCCATCGAATGCAATTCCTATGTCCGCCCGATCCTTTTTCACCGCGGCGATGAGGTCCTCGACGTTCTTGGGGACCGTAGGATCGGGGTGGTGATTCGGAAACGTGCCATCGCTTTCGCAGAACAGGAAGCGCGGCTTAATACCGAGCTTCGGAAAAAGCTTCGGTGCAACGAGGGAGCCCGCTCCGTTGCCGCAATCGAGGACGACCTTCAGCTCGCGAGAAAGTTTTCCGACGTGCGCCACGATGTCGTCGACGTAGCGGTCGATGACCTGCTCGTGGCGAAGCGTGCCCTTGCCGCGGGGAAATTTACCGGCGACGGCGAGATCGTAGATGTGCTGGATGTCGGCGCCGTAAATGGAGTTGGTGGCGAGGCCAAGCTTGAATCCGTTATACTCGGGGGGATTGTGGGAGCCAGTGATCTGGATTCCGCCGACGACATCCAGATTGTGCTGCGACCAGTACGCAAGCGGGGTGGGAACAATCCCGATGTCCACGACGTCGACACCGCTCGCAAGAAGGCCCGCCACCAGCGCGCGATGCAATCCTTCTCCGCTCGGCCGGTTGTCGCGCCCGACGGCGATCGCACCCTTGGCTGCTTTCTCGATCAGGAACGCGGCGTACGCGCCTGCGACGGCCGTGGCTACTTCTTCAGTGAGATCCTTTCCGGCGACCCCGCGGATGTCGTATTCGCGAAAGATCGCGCGCGACATTGCCATTGGAGTTACCGCGATCGCAGCGCGACTTCCTTGCTCACAGCGGGCGTGCTGCGCTGAG
>DATHGO010000260.1:0-8473 GCA_035317585.1 Gemmatimonadaceae bacterium
TGATGGACTACGGATTCCACGCACCCACGGTCTCGTTCCCTGTGCCCGGAACGCTGATGATCGAGCCGACGGAGAGCGAGACGAAGGAGGAGCTCGACAGATTCTGCGACGCGATGATCTCCATTCGCGACGAGATCAGAGAGATCGAGACCGGCGAAGCGGACAAGCAGGACAACGTCCTCAAAAACTCGCCGCATACGGTTGGTCGAGTGACGGCGACGACCTGGACACATCCATATACGAGGGAGCGCGCCGCGTTTCCGGCGCCCTGGAGCCGGGACTTCAAGTTCTGGCCCGCCGTCGCGCGAGTGGAGAGCGCATATGGCGACAGGAACCTCATTTGCTCGTGCCCTCCAACTGATTCGTACGTTGAGGCGGAAGTCGGGACGAACTGAAAGTGGCTGACGCCCTTAGCTTCGACCCAAAACAGGACCAAATGCTGGCGGCTCTGGTGAATGCCAAGCAATAAGCGAGGTTACACGACTGCGACGATCGTGGTTGGCGCTTTCGTCATTGGCACCCTGGATATCCTGTACGCGATAGCATTCTGGTATCCCAGAGGCGTCGCACCGGCGAGAATCTTTCAGAGCATCGCAGCGGGGATCTACGGGCCCGCCTCGTTTAGCCTTGGTACGCATAGCGTGGCGATCGGCGCCGCGCTTCACTACTTCATTGCGCTCTGCATTGTGCTCGTCTACTGGGTCGCCAGCCGGCGTTTCGAGGTACTGGTCCGCCGTCCGATCGTGTCGGGATCCATCTACGGAGTTCTCGTTTACCTGGTGATGAACTACGTCGTGATCCCGCTGTCCGCGACGAAGCGTCCCGCCTTTCTGTTATCCTGGGTCGTGTGCAGCGTGCTGGTTCACGCCTTCGTGATCGGCGTTCCAGCCGCGCTATTTTCGCGGGCGGCGATCAGGGCCAGCTCACCTTCGCCGGTCCCCGATTAGACGCTACTGCCCGATGTGCTTCTTGTAGGCGTCTGACTTCATCAGGGCATCGATCTCCGCCGCATTGCTCGGCTTGATCCTGATCATCCAGCCGGCGCCGTAGGGCTCGGTATTCACCAATGCGGGCTCCTTGTCGAGCCGTTCATTGATCGCCACGACCTCGCCCGCGATTGGCGCGAACAACTCCGACACCGCTTTCACCGCTTCGATCGTCCCGAACACATCGTGCTTGCCGAATTTCGTTCCGATTTTCGGCAGTTCGATGTAGACAACGTCGCCAAGCTCGCCCTGTGCGTAGTCGGTGATTCCGATCTCCGCGGTGCCGTCCTTGCCCTTGCGGACGTACTCGTGTTCTTCGGTGTACTGGAGATCGTTCGGGATGTTCGCCACTTGTGCTCCGCTATGGTGATGCGTGCGAGGATCGCCGCGCGCGAAGTCTATCCGCGCCCCAAAAGAGAGTCAAGAAAAGCTGACTTGGCTCTCCATGCCGCGGACATCGCGATGCAAATTGCGGAGATCGCTCGCTATGGAGCGGACATCGCTCACTTTGTCGACTGCATTGCGCTGAAGGGAGCTCCACAGCGCATCGACATCGCGCTCGAGTTCGGCCAGAGAACCCGTGTTATCGATACAGTAATCCGCCCGTGCGCGCTTGAGCTCGGCGGGCATCTGGGCAGCGATCATGTTCATGGCTTCGGTCTCTTCCAGACCTCGAGTCGTCACCAGGCGCTCGAGCCGGAGCGGCCGCGGCGCATCCACCAGAATGATCGCGTCGAACTCCTCGACAATATTTCTTTCGAACAGGAGAGGAATTACGCAGACGACGATCGGATCTCCTCGCTCCCTTGCTCTGGCGATCTCACGGTCGCGAAGCCTGGTCACACCCGGGTGCACGATCCTGTTGAGGGCGTCGAGCTCGTTCTGATCGGCGAACACAATCTGGCGCAGCGCCGCGCGGTCGAGACCGCCGTCCTGGTTGAGGACATCCTTGCCCCAGCGCTTGATGATATCCTTGAGCGCCTGCGTCTCCGGCTCAACGGCCTCACGGGCGAGCTCGTCGGCGTCGATGATGGTAGCGCCACGATCGGCCAGCATTCTGGCGACCTCCGATTTTCCGCTGGCGATATTTCCTGTCAGTCCGATGCGGATCATCTTTCATTGGATTGAGGTGGAATTCGGCCGTCGCGCGTGCCAAGATAGGAAGTTCTCCTACCCATGTCACGCATAAACAACTGCTTTTGTTGAAAATCTCGGCGGCTAGTTGAGCTGCTAGAGAAGCGAGACCTGTGCCGCATCGCCAGCCGGAACGGTGTGACACATCCTGCACCGCGCCTCGTACGACTCAGTTCCGCCGACCATGATCTGCGGCGAGTCATACGGTGCGGGCCGGCCCCCGATCAGCCGTTGATTGCGGCTAGCGGGGCCTCCGCAGAGTACGCAAATCGCGTGCAGCTTGTCCACGACCTCGGCAATAGCCATTAGATCCGGCATCGCCCCGAAGGGCTCGCCACGGAAGTCGGTATCCGTTCCTGCCACGATTACGCGGCGCCCTCTGCTCGCCAGCGAGGTGACGAGAGGCACTATCCCCTTGTCGAGAAACTGCGCCTCGTCGATCGCAACAACCTGCGCCATTGGGTCGATCTGGAGGCTGATCTGCGCCGCTGAATCGGCCGGGATCGCCTCGACCGTGCGGCCGTCGTGGCTCGAGATTGAGTAGATACCCGCATATCTCGCGTCGAGGTGCGACTTGAACACCTGTACCCGCTTTCGCGCGATGATGGAGCGCCTGACGCGGCGGATGAGTTCCTCGCTCTTACCGCTGAACATCACGCCGGCAATCACTTCGATCCATCCACCGCTCTGGTGGAATGGTCCGCTTGGCCCACTCACGAGCGATCGCGATCTCTACGCGGTGGACTCCCGCGGGTTGGTCTATCGGAAGCTCCCGGACGACGAGGAGCACGCGGCCGCTCGCTTCGCGCACCACGGTCTGGCCGATCGCCTCGGTCTGGCCGCTCGCTCCGCGCTCCGCGGTCGGATCGATCCCTGGGCCCCGCGGCCCGCTCCCGATCCTCTCGATCGCGCTCGCCCCGCACGACTACGCGCCGTCCCTTGATCATGGAGCCATTCACACGCGTGATCACTCCGGCCGCGTCGGCCTCGGCCACTTCGACGAGCGCGTGACTCTCCTGCAAATCGATCTTTCCGACGCGATCTCCGGCAATTCCGCCCTCGCCGGCGATGATGCCCATGAGATCTCCGACCTTGACGCCGTCGCGCGTGCCAATCGTCATGAAGAGACGCGTCATCCCCGCGGCTGCACCTCGCGGGCGCGCACCATCAGCAGGCTTTGGCCGAGCGGCCGGCGCTTGATTCGTCTCGGCCAGTCGTCGTTGAGCCCTCTCGCGCTCCAACACATGAAGAGCGGCGGCGGCGAGCTCAGTCCCGTCGAATTCCCGGAGCAGCGGCTCGAGCGAGATGACTTCGCGCGCGGGAACTCCGCGCGCCAGCACGGCGCGTAGCTCCTGTCGTACCGCCTCCTCGCGATCGTGGGCGCGTCGCTCGGGTCCGTGAAAATTGAGCGGGGCTAGTCTTCCGCTCGTAAGCTCCCTGAGCCACGGGACTTCCCCCGGTGCCGCGACGACGACGACCTGAACCGGTTTTGCCTGGGTGATGCGCTGCAGCTCGCCCGGGGTCACTGGGGGCTGATAAAAGATCACCGTGTGTGTGGGGGCGTTTCCGACATAGCCGCGAGTCACTGTCATCGACTCGTCGTCCTCGTGGTAGCCAAGAGTTCTCAGGATGCGAGCGGCCTCCGCGGCGGCGTCTTCATCGCGCGCCACGATCATCGCCGACGGAGGATCGAGATCATCCAGGAGTCTCCGCAGAGCACTGGCTCGGGCGCTTCCGGCGACAGTGACGTACTTGATGATCGGCAGCTCGTAATCGGCGGGGATCTGCGGCGCTTCAGAATCCGCGACTCCCACGCGCCTGGCGCGCCTGGCGTAACGCTCGGCCAGATTCTCCACTAACGGCGTAAGCTTGCGGGCCACGATGATGCGTCCGGCTTCACTCAGCTCACCCAGCACTCCTTCCAGGGCGTTTACGACTTCCGGGCCCTCGTCGAGAATGTCATCCGCCCAGGCGAGCACAATGGTGCGTACCGTGTCGAGCTTGAGGAGCGATGAGCGAACGAGCGCCAATAGCTCGGCGGGGGTTCCTGCGACCGCGAGAACCGGTCGAGTCTTGAAGATTCGACCGGCGCGCGCGGCACTCGTAATAGGGACGACCTCGATTCCGGCGGGCCCGGCCAAGCGGAGGCCAGTCTCAGAAATTGCCAGGGCCGTTTCCGCATCGCGCGTCACCACCACGACTTGCGTGCCTCCCACCGACGGATCGACGCGGGCGAGAGCGGGAGTCAGAAATTCCGCGATCGACTCGGTCGTGTGCGGAAGCGTGTAGACGAGATTCTGATTCCGTCCAACCTGACCGGAGGTGTGCTCTCCGACTTCCTCCAATTCCGGCATCATCGACCTCTATTTTGCAACGTGGCGTAGTGTCCGCCCCGCCGGTATCGTTATATGTCATCCCACCGCGCGGCTACGCCGCTCACCAAAGATAGCGCATCGGGGCACCCATGATTACCGCCATCGTTTTGATAAAAGCCGAGCCGAAGCGAATCGCCGAGTGCGCGACGAAGCTGGCGGGAATCGAAGGCGTCGCGCAGGTCTACTCCGTTTCGGGGGAATGGGACCTCGTGGCGATGGTCGAAGTCGCCGAGCATGAGGCGATCGCCCGAATCGTGACCGAGGAAGTGACGGTCGTTCCCGGGATCAAGTCGACGCACACCCTGACCGCATTCCGAGCGTACTCGAAAAAGGATCTCGAGCAGGCCTGGGACATCGGGCTGGAGTAGCCGGGATGCTGGTGAGCAATTCCGGTCCGGACGCGGCGAGCCGGGCCGCGATTCGATTGCTAATGAGACGGCTGCCGGGCGCGAGCGCGGTCGAGGGAAGCTCAAACCTCGAACTCAGCTCGACATCCGAGCAACCGCAGCTTCGATCCGCGGAAATAGTCGAAGGAAGCAAGCTGCGAGCGAACAAAGTGCCCGATGTCACACGAACGATGGCCTCCGGGTTTGGCGCATTTCTCGATGGCGCGCAAAAGGTGCGAATGATCGGGCGTTACGAGAGCGCGCCGCTCGTCCTCGGTATCACTTCGGCGGCGGTGCGGGTTCGCGTTAATCGGCGGCTGGTGACCTGGGGAGACCAGCCGCCGAGACTCGAGCACAAGCTCTATCTGCCCCTCAGGTATCTCCCTCTGTCGATGGAGCCGCCGGACGCGGGCCAGCCGGAGTACGGCCAGTGGCCGGTGGTGGACACATCGACCGCGAATTCGAATGGCGAGTATCCCAGCCCGCACCCAACGATGCTGCTGGAGCGCGCAATTCGCGCCGTGGATCAGGAGCGGGAGGCGCTCGAGGACGAGCTTGCGGAAGCCTGGTGCGCGCGAGGTGAGGCGCCTCTTTTCGTCGATGGCGGGATTAGCCGGAGCGGGCGCGTGGCATCATCAACGAACGTCATCGGCGTGATCAAGAGCCATCGCACTCTTTACGTCGAGGGCGAAGCGCTCAAAACAGTCGTCGGTCTGGGCAAGGGGGAGCGATCGTCCGTGTTCCTCGTTTCACCACGCTCTCGCCACGCGGTGATGAGCTGGTATCTACGGCTGCGCGATCCGGCCGGCCATGACGTGTTGTGGGGGCTCGTGCGCGTCGAGATGGCACAGTGCGAAAACCCCACCGAGCGAGCGGATGAAATTTCCCGCTGGGTGCTCGCCGAAACGTCCCCGCTTGCTCTTCCCGATGGGCGTTGGGACAAGATGTCTTACGGTATTCGGGATGTCGAAGAATTTCTGAGAGCCATTTCATGAGCGAAGCACTCGGCCGCGTAGTCGCAACGGAGCGAAAGCCCAACACTCCGCACGAATTCCATTTCTGGACGGCGATCGATTCGCCCGTCGGCATCGGGACGATCGTGCGCGTCGATGGCGCAAACCCGATGGACGGGCAGATTCCGCATATCTACGGAATCATCGTCGAGGGTTTCAGTTACACGGATCTGCAGTCTCCGATGCACGATGTGCTCGGCCACGACGGTTTGCCGACGACCGCGGGCTACGCCGCTACCGAACGCGCGGAGATCCGGCTGTACACGGCCGCCGTGCTACGGCAGATCCCGGAAGAGCCGCTCCAGCCAGTGCCGATGGGGCAGGTGTTTCTCGCCGAGGAAGCCGACGTGCAGGTCGCGCTGCGCATGGACAGCTACCTGCGAGAGGGAGCGAACACGGGAATTCCGATCGGCGTCTACCGCGCCGGCGGAACGGAAGCCGTGATCTATCTGGACGCGGATTTTCTTCTTGGACCCGAGGCTGCCCATCTCAACATCACTGGAGTCTCGGGGCTTGCCACCAAGACGAGCGCCGTCGAGTGGCTGCTCGCGTCACTGTTCAAGCATTTCCCGGAAGACAAGGGATCGATAGCGGCGGTGTGCTTCAATGTGAAAGGTCCCGACCTGTGTTATCTGGATCAACCAGGCAAAGTGGAGAAGTCGGACGAGGCCCTCTACGAAAAGCTCGATGTCGAGCCGAAGCCTTTTCAGAGCGTCGAGTACTTCGCGCCCTACACCGCCAAGGGTCTCGCTCTCAACACTTTCCGGAACAACGAGGCTCTGCTCGACAACGTCACGCCGCTGACGTGGGGTCTGCGCGAGGTCCTTCAGTTCGCGGAGGTTCTGCTCAACAAGGACGACATCGATGCGAAGGCCGATGCGCTGATCGACTTCATCACGGAAAACGTCGTGGACAAGGAGTTCTCCGATCCAATCCTGAGCAAGAAGCATAGAGTGCAATCATTTGCCGACCTCGATGCCTGGTTCCGCGACGTCCTCCAGGGTATGGAACGGAAGGACGGAGAGAGCTGGCGCACGCACCACGTGGCGACGATCCGCAAGGTACGCAACCGCTTATCCAACATATCGACGCGCTGTGCCGGCCTCGTTACCGACGCGGGAGCAGTCAGTGACCTCCCGTTCGGGAGCTTTGAGGATCGCACGGTGTACGTCGTGGATGTCGCCAACCTAGAGGAAGATGCGCAGGACCTCATCTTCGCTCGGATCGTGTCCAAGCTCCGTGAGCATCTGGAGCGAAGGGATCTTGGCGTCAAGCATATCGTCGTATTTGTCGATGAGCTGAACAAGTACGCGCCGGGGGATGGAGCCGATACTTATGTCAGGAAGATGCTCCTCGACATCGCGGAACGTGGCCGCTACCTGGGCCTCGTTCTGTTCAGCGCGCAGCAATTCCGCTCGCAAGTGCATCGAAGGGTCGTCGGCAATTCTGGAACATCGCTGTTCGGCAGAATGGATCCGGACGAGCTCTCGACACCGGGATACGCGGTGCTGAGCCCGGCGACAAGAACCAAGCTCGCAACGCTGGAGAAAGGGCAGTTGATGATTCGCCATCCACATTTCACGCAGCCGATCTTCGTACGATTCCCGCGTCCCGCCGTGATGCAGGGACGCGAAGGCTCGGAGCGCTACCCGCAGGCGAGCGACGTCTCGCTGGACGCCGCGATTCTGCGCGCGCTCAGACCGCTCGATCCGACGATCTCGCTGCCGTGGGTGCAGGAGATCACGGCGCTCTACACGCAGGAAGAGGTGATCCGGGCGCGCAACGCGACGCTCCTCGCCAGACCCGACAACGTGAAGGCATACTTCGCCGCGCAATTCCGGAAGATCATCCCCGCCCAGGCGGCGCCGCGCCCAATGGCCGGGAGCATCAAGTCGGCGCCGGAAAATGATCCGTACGGATTTTAAAGGCGTCCGTATGGGTGGACGGCAAACTGAACAGCGAGAAGAGCTAGGTGGGGGGTGCGAGGTACTAGGTGCGAGGTATGAGGTAAAACCACGCGTAGCGCTTCTACCTCCCGCC
Source organism: Gemmatimonadaceae bacterium (assembly GCA_035317585.1). GTDB lineage: Bacteria > Gemmatimonadota > Gemmatimonadetes > Gemmatimonadales > Gemmatimonadaceae > UBA4720. The sequence continues at coordinate 7,935 of DATHGO010000260.1, forward strand.
ACGCGCCTAGTACCTCGCACCTCCTACCTTACTCTTCTCGCAGTTGCCTTTCTCGCCCAAGCCGCGCTCTCCCAGCCCGTCTTGCTCCAGATCCGCCCCCACATCGGCGACACCCTCAGGATGCATCTCTCGCAAACAGTGGAGATGACGGGCACCACCCAGCGCGGAGGACGCGAGTCACCTCCGAGCTCGATGACGACTTCAATAGAGGTGTTCACGCACACCATCGCACAGAAGTGGACATCCGGCGGCACCCTCATGCAGTCGATCACCGATTCAGTCGCCATGACTCCCGCATCTCCTGGTTCCCTCGCGGACTTGAGGCGGCGGACGATGCAGGCAAAGCGAGTGATGGTTCGTGTTTCACCCGATGGGGCGATGGAGATCGTCGATGATGACGACTCCGATAGCGAGCTGCGACACGTCTTCGGAGAGATGCCGGCGATGCTGGCGCGAGAGCCGGTCGGTGTCGGCGAAAAATGGACGCGCGAAATGCAGATCCCGCTGAGCGGCGATCCGGGCGCGATGGGATCGGTGCG
>DATHGO010000261.1:0-2054 GCA_035317585.1 Gemmatimonadaceae bacterium
TGCTGCTCACGCGCGCGTCCCACGAGTACTACAATCTCGACCGTCCGACGATTTCGGACGCCCAGTACGACAGCCTGTTCCGCGAGCTCCAGGAGCTCGAGAGAAACTTCCCGGAGCTTCTGACTCCAGATTCGCCGACTCTTCGAGTGGGTGCTGAGCCGCAGAGCCAGCTGGCCAAGCACGAGCACCTGCGGCCGATGCTGTCTCTCTCGAATGCATTCGACGACGAGGAGCTCCGGTCCTGGGAAGACCGATTGGTGCGAATGGCCGGCGACGACGTCGCGAAGTCGGGCTACACCGTGGAGCTCAAGATCGATGGGACCGCCGTTGCGCTCACCTACGAGAATCAGGTCTTCGTCATGGGAGCGACCCGCGGCAACGGTACGATCGGAGAGGACGTTACGGTCAATCTTCGCACCGTGCGCGACGTTCCCCTTCGTCTCCACGAGAGCGCACCGAATGGCCGGATCGAAGTGCGCGGCGAAGTCTACTTCCCCTTCGATCGATTCGAGGAGATGAACGAGGCGAGGGCGCGCGCCGGCGATCCCGTTTTCGCGAATCCACGCAATTCCGCGGCGGGAAGCCTCCGGATGCTCGACCCAGCGATAACAGCGTCTCGCCCGTTGCGGTTCTTCGGATACTCGGTGGCGGCGCCCGATGGAGAAGAGCTCCCATTCGAGACCCAGTCGGAGCTGCTCGATGCGCTCGTCGAATGGGGCGTACCGGTTGCGCCGCATCGTGCGCGCGCGAAGACACTCGGCGAGGTGGAGAAGTGGGCGCATGACGTGGAGCACAAGATCCGGGGCCAGCTCAATTTCGGGATCGACGGCGGCGTCGTAAAAATCGATTCGCTGCGGCTGCAGGAGGAGCTGGGCGTCGTCGGCGGGCGGGAGCCGCGTTGGGCGATCGCCCGCAAGTTCGCACCCGACATCGCTGAAACGCGATTGCTGAAAATCAAGGTCAATGTCGGTCGAACCGGCGCCCTCAATCCCTACGCGGAGCTCGAGCCGGTCGAAATCGGGGGCGTCATCGTGAAGCTGGCGACGCTCCACAACGAGGACCTGATCATCGCCAAGGATCTGCGCGAGGGCGATTGGGTGCAGGTGAAGAGAGCGGGTGAAGTCATCCCGCAGGTCATAGCGCCGATCCCGCAAAAGCGGACCGGCGCTGAGCAGCCGTGGCGGATGCCCAAGAACTGCCCGGTGTGCGGGACGCCCGTGACTCGCGAAGAAGACGAGGCCGCGATCTACTGCCCGAACGTCGCCTGTCCGGGCAGGCAGCTCGAGGGACTGGTGCACTTCACATCGCGCGGGGCGATGGACATTCGCGGCCTGTCGTACGCGCGAATCGAGCAACTGGTCGGCGCCGGACTCGTGAGAGATCCGGCGGATCTCTACGCGCTCGCGCGCGAGCAGCTTCTCGAGCTCGAAGGCTACGCCGACAAGGGGGCGGATGGGTTGATCGCAGCGATCCAGGCGTCCAAATCACAGCCACTCTCCCGATTGTTGGGCGCGCTCGGCATCAGACACGTCGGCTCGATCGCGGCGCAGCTATTGGCGCAACACTTCGGCACGCTCGACGCGCTCATGGGCGCATCAGCGGACGACATCCTGAACGTGCGTGGAATCGGCGCGACGATCGCGAACGGCGTGGTCGCGTATTTTTCCGATCCGGCAGGACGCGCGCTGGTCAAAAAACTCAGAGATCGGGGCGTCAGCTTCATCGAGCCCCGCGCCGTCGTAGCAGGCGGACCGTTCAGCGGCAAGACTGCCGTAATCACGGGCACTCTGCCTACCTTGAGCAGGGCGAAAGCAACGAGCATGATCGAGGCGGCCGGCGGACGCGTTACCGGTTCGGTCTCGAAATCGACCGACTTTCTCGTCGCCGGCGAAGAAGCCGGGAGCAAGCTTGAGAAAGCGAAATCCCTCGGCGTCGAGATAATCGATGAGGCCGAGCTCTTGCGTCGCATCGCTTCTTCCGCAACATCTTCATAGTGAGATCGTCCTAATCGACATGGCAACTTCCGAAGCTCCCGAGCTGATCGGCCTGGCGCA
>DATHGO010000262.1:0-5203 GCA_035317585.1 Gemmatimonadaceae bacterium
GCGACGTCCTGAACCTCGGCACGCTCGTAGTTGTGCGCGATGATCACTGCGTTGCGCTCTCTCGCGAGGTGTCGGATCTCGTCCTGCAGCCCGGCGTACGGGTTATCCGTCGTACTTACCATTCGATGTGCTTGCCGCTCCACTTTCGTTTTGCGCGCGGAAAATCACTTCTATAATGGCCTCCGCGCGACTCCTTTCTCAACAGCGCCGCATCTGCAATGAGCAGAGAGGTCTGTACCATGTTCGCCTCCTCGGTCGCCCCTTCCGGGAGCCGCGACTCGATCTCGGTGAGTTTGGTATGGCCAAGCCTCAGCCCCTTTGCGCTCCGATCGATGCCGCAGTAGTCCCACATCACCTGCCGGATGCTGTCGGCGGCGACTAGCGCCGCGCCTCGGTCGCTAAGCGCTGGAACGTCCCAGTCTTTCTTGCGCGGAAGGCTCGGCAACTTCTTGGTATCGATCATGTCGCGCGCGACGCGCTCGGCGAAGACGAGCCCCTCCAACAACGAGTTCGATGCTAGCCGGTTGGCGCCGTGCACTCCGGTTCGTGAGACTTCACCGCACGCGTACAGGCGGTTCAGACTCGAGCGGCCGCGCAGATCGACGACGACTCCTCCCATCATGTAGTGCGCAGCCGGTGTGACTGGAATCAGGTCCCTGGATGGATCGATGCCACGCGCACGGCAGATCGCGAAGATGCCTGGAAAGCGCTCCCGGAACTCCGGGCCCAGCATCCGTGCATCGAGCCAGACTCGCCTGCCTCCCGCCTTCTCGCGAAAGATTTCGCGCGCCACCACGTCTCGAGGAGCAAGCTCGGCGAGGCGATGCTTCTTGAGCATGAAGCGCTCGCCCTCTTCGTTGAGAAGGACCGCGCCCTCGCCGCGCACGGCCTCCGAAATCAGCTGTAGCGGATTCTCAGGCGTATCGAGAGCGGTGGGATGAAATTGCACGAACTCCATGTCCGCCAGCTTGGCACCGGCGCGGTGTGCTATCGCGTAGCCATCTCCCGTCGCGACCTGCGGGTTCGTGGTATAACGATAGACCTGTCCACAGCCTCCGGTCGCCAGCACCGTCGCGTCAGCGATAATCTCGACCGGCTTCCCCGCCACCGCGGCTTTGACGCCGAAGACCACGCCGTCCTCCACGATCAGATCGAGGATTCGTGCCTTCTCCAGCACCTCGATCCGCTCACTCTCCTTCACCTTCTTGATCAGCGTTCGCGCGACCTCGGCGCCCGTTTGATCTCCGTGTGCGTGGACGATTCGCCGTCTGGAATGCGCCGCTTCGCGACCGAGCTTGAAATTTCCGCCCGGCTCCAGATCGAACTGCGCACCCGCGGTCGCCAACTCACGAACACGCGCTGGCCCTTCTTCGACGAGGATTTGGACTGCTTCCGCATCAGCGAGGGCCGCACCGGCTGCCAAAGTGTCCTTCCGATGAAGCTCGGGTGAGTCTCCCGCGCCCAGCGCCGCGGCAATTCCGCCCTGCGCATATGCCGTGGCGCTGTCAAAAAGCGATCGTTTGGTCAGCACCATCACGTCGCCGTTAGCGGAAGCGCGCCATGCAGTGTGAAGACCAGCAACTCCGCTCCCCACCACCAGAAAGCGCGTTCGTATCCGCTCGGCCATGCACTGAAATCAATGCGTGACATGATGCATTTGAAAGGGGCCCGATCGCCTTGCAACCGGCTGTGTAGTGGGCGATTCTTCTGTTCAGATGAGAAAGCTGATCCTCGTCACGTCCCTCCTGCTTGCCGTACACATCGCTCTCCTTTTCACCCGTCGGAGCGCCATAGCCGAGGGAAAGGAGACGTCGCCGATTCGCATCGGAATCGTCCTCGACGTGGGTGGCAGGGGCGACAAGTCGTTCAACGACGGCGCTTACGCCGGAGCCGACAGCGCGACCAAGATGCTCGGCTCCAATATCCGCTTCATCGAGCCCGGCGAAGGCGCGGATCGCGAGGCGGGACTGAGACTCCTGGCGGCCGAAGGAATGAACCTCGTCATCGGCGTCGGCTTCATCTTCACCGACGATCTCGCCAATCTCGCGAAGGAGTATCCGAACACGGCATTCGCGGGAATCGACTACGCGCTCGCGACGGATAAGAACGGGAACGTCATTCCGCCGCCACCCAACGTCGCCGCACTCAAGTTTCGCGAGGAGGAAGGATCGTACCTCGTCGGCGCATTGGCGGCACTCGTCAGCCACACGAAGAAAGTCGGATTCGTCGGCGGGATGGACATTCCGCTCATCCACAAATTCGAGGCAGGATACCGCGCCGGTGTGAAAAAGGTGTGTCCCGACTGCCAGATCATCGCGCAGTACGCGGGTGTCACACCCGACGCGTTCAAGAATCCGGGCAAGGGAAAGGAGCTGGCGCTCAGCCAGTACAACCAGGGCGTCGAAGTGATCTTCCACGCCGCTGGATCCACCGGACAGGGCGTGTTCGAAGCTGCGCGCGCGACCAACAAGCTCGCCATCGGCGTTGACTCGGATCAGAACGACGAGGCGCCGGGCCACGTTCTCACTTCGATGGTGAAGGGCGTCAACACCGCGACGTTCGACGCCATTCGGAGGGTTCAGAACGGCACCTTCAAAGGTGGCATCTACTCGTTTGGATTGAAGGAAGGGGGCGTCGGTTACATCTACGACGACCGCAATCGCGCACTCATTCCCGACAGCGTGCACTCGCGCGTCGAGGAGCTGAAGCAGGAGATAATCGCTGGACGCATCAAAGTGCCCAGCACTCTATGAGCAGCGGCGCGGTTTCAAGACCCACCATCCGTGTTCCAGCCATTCGGATGGAGAGGATCGACAAATCGTTCGGCGCCATCCGAGCCAATCGCGGCGCATCGGTAGAGGTGCTGCCCGGGGAAATCCACGCCCTCGTGGGCGAGAATGGCGCCGGCAAGTCGACGCTCATGCGCATACTCGGCGGATTGATGAAGCCGGATGCGGGCCATGTTGAGGTCAACGGTCGCGATGTGACGGGATGGTCGACGAATGATGCGATCGCGGCGGGAATTGGCATCGTTCACCAGCACTTCATGCTCGTGCCGACCCTTTCGGTGTCCGAGAATCTCGTGCTCGGGTGCGAGCCGAAGACTCGAGGGATCGTTCTCGACTACAAGCGTGCCGCCGATGATGTGCGCAAGCTCTCAAATGAGACCGGCCTCGTCATCGCCCCCGAGAGGCTCATCTCGGACCTATCGGTCGGCGAGGCGCAGCGAGTCGAGATCCTGAAGGTGTTGTTTCGCGGTGCCAGAATTCTCGTTCTCGACGAGCCGACGGCAGTTCTGTCGCCGCCCGAGGTTCGCGAGCTGTGGACTGTGCTGCGCCGCCTCCGAGACAACGGGGCTACGATCGTTCTGATCACGCACCGGCTCGACGAAGTCGTAGAGCTTTCCGACACGATCACGGTGATGCGCGCGGGTCAGACGGTCGCGCGCATCAAAACATCGGACACCACGCCGGCTGAAATCGCGCGCCTGATGGTCGGTCGCGAAGTTTCCCTCTCCGCCGGGAAACGAGTTCAGCCGAGCACTCGGCCCGCCGCTACGCAGCCCGATCAGGGACTCGAGGTGCGTGATCTCAGCGTCACGGGATCCCGCGGTGTCCGCGTCATCGACGGCGTCAGTTTCAGCGTGAAGCCGGGAGAGATACTCGGTATCGCCGGTGTCGAGGGAAATGGGCAGACTGAGCTGATCGAGGCGCTCGCGGGTTTGCGGCCGGTTTTCGCCGGGGACATCCTGATCGATGGCGTCGATATCACGCGCCGCAGTGTCTCGCAACGTCACGATGCCGGCCTCTCGCACATCCCGGAGGATCGCCACCGCCGAGGACTGATTCTCGAGTATACGGTCGCCAACAATCTCATTCTTGGAGTTCAGAAGTATTTCTCCAGCAACGGGATTATCGATCGCGGCCGCGTGATGGAGAACGCGATGCGGGAGATCACGTCCTTCGATATCAGGCCTCCCAATCCGCTTCTCGCCGCGCGTTCTCTATCGGGTGGTAATCAGCAGAAGGTCGTCGTCGCTCGAGAGATGGGACGAGGGTTTTCCGTCCTGCTCGCGTCGCAGCCGACGCGCGGCGTCGATGTCGGGGCGATCGAGTTCATTCACCAGCAGCTGCTGAATGCGCGCTCCCAGGGGAAGGGGATCCTTCTCGTCAGCGCGGAGCTCAACGAAGTGCTCGCGCTATCCGATCGCATCGCGGTGATGTATCGCGGCAAGTTTGCGGTGGTGATGCCCGCCTCTGAGGCTAGCGAAGAGGTGCTTGGCGAGTACATGATCGGCACCAAGAAAGGCAACGCCGCGTGAGCGCGCCGTCGCTGGCGGGGGGCACGCAGCCGACCTTTTCCGCACCGCCCTGGCGAGAGCGCGCCGAAGAAGCATTGATCCCTCCGCTCGTTGCGTTGCTCGTCGCGCTGATCTGCGGCGACCTGCTGATTCTGAGCTACGGTCAGTCACCGGCGGCCGTTTACCGGCTGCTGCTCGAAGGAACCTGGGGTAACGCCTACGGATTCGGGCAGGTTCTGTACAAGGCAACGACTCTCACTTTCACCGGTCTCGCGGTTTCCTTCGGCCTGCGCGCCGGACTGTTCAACATCGGAGCAGAGAGTCAGCTGGCGGCGGGGGGATTTGCCGCCGCGCTTGCGGGGCTCGCGCTCCCCGCCGGCACGCCCCTCATCTTCGCGCTTCTCCTTTGCATGATCGCCGCTGGCCTCGCGGGCGGAGTCGTTGGAGCGGTGCCGGCTTACCTCAAGACCAGGTTCGGCGCGCACGAAGTTATCGTCACGATCATGCTCAACTTCATCGTGCTGGCGCTGCTCAACTGGTTCATCGCCGGGCATCTGCACGTGCCGGAGACCCTTCACACTCCGGAGATCCACGCCGGTGTGCTGCCCAGACTCGCCGACATCGATCCGCGGTTCCACGGATCGGCCGCCAATCTGGCGCTGATAGTGGCCGTGCTGGTCGCAGTCGCCGTGTGGTTCTATCTCTTTCGCGCGCGGGGTGGCTACGACCTCCGCGCGGTTGGACTCCAGCCCGAAGCAGCGCAATACGGGGGCATCAGCGTCGGTCGGGTGTGGATGCGGGCGCTCACCCTTTCCGGCGTGATCGCGGGAATCGGCGGGATCAACTACGTCCTCGGCTACAAACACTATTACGAGGATGGTTTCGCGAGTGGCGCCGGCTTCA
>DATHGO010000263.1:0-3991 GCA_035317585.1 Gemmatimonadaceae bacterium
TCAAAGCAAAGACGACCAGGGACATCGACGCGGATGTCGTCCTGCCTATGCTCGGCTTCCACAGCGACATCGGCGCGCTGGCCGAGTGGGGATTGAACTGCGAGAAAGACGAGATCGTGGTGAACAGCCTGATGGAAACGGGGCGGCCAGGGATCTACGCCGCCGGTGACATCACGACCTATCCCGGCAAGCTGAAGCTGATTGCAACCGGATTCGGCGAGGCCGCAACCGCGGTGAACCAGGCCGTGCACTGGATCTATCCCGATAAGAAGGTGAATCCGGGTCACAGCTCCAACATGGCGATCTTCGGACAGAAGGACGATTAGCTGGGCTCGTCCAGGGCTCCGCTCGCGGCAAGCGGGTGGGCGCCGCGCTCCTCCTTTGCCGCACGCACGCAAAGGATCCAGGTGAGCATCGCGGTGCCGAGTGTCACGGCCAGATCGGCGAAATTGAAGGTCCAGAAGCGGTGCGTCCCGATGCCGATGTCGATGAAATCGACGACCCCCCGCGCGGAGCGGATGCGGTCGAGAAGGTTGCCGACCGCGCCGCCGCAGATGAGCGCGATCGAAGCGATCTGGAACCGGTCTTCACGCGGAGTCTGCCGGTACATGTAGGCGAGAACGAAGAGGGTCCCGAGCGAGAGAAGCACGAACCACCAGCGGGACGATGGCCCGAGCGAAAAGCTCATGGCTCCTTCGGGATTGTACGCGAGTGTGAAGCGCAGGACATCGTCGATGACGTCGTGCGGAACGTATGGCGGCGATAGCTGACTGACGGCGAATCGTTTGCTCGCGACATCCACGAGGATGGTCGCGAGAAAGATCGTCCAGAATTTATTGGCTCGTTGCGGCATGAATCTCGTTAGGGTGTTTCATCCCTACGGCGGCGAACACGGATGCGTTTCGTCGCGGGCTGGGGCTGGTGCTTCATAAGAGCATTATAGATTCCAGTGCACCGAACTCCAATCGAAAGACGACGAGGCAGGATGGCGCGAAACCCCGACAACCGCAGCAGGAATCCTCTTCATTATCACCTGATTGGAATTGGTGGTACGGCGATGGCCTCACTCGCTGGCCTCTTGAAGTCCGCGGGTCATACCGTCACCGGCTCCGACGAGAACGTATACCCGCCAATGTCGACGGGGCTCCAGGAGATGGGTATTGCCTACGCCCAAGGGTATCGCCCGGAGAACCTCGAGCCGCGGCCGGACATTGTCATCGTCGGCAACGCCATCTCACGAGGGAACCCCGAGCTGGAGGCCGTGTTAGTCCAGAAGCTTCGCTACACCTCGGCCGCCGCTACCATAAAAGAGGAATTCATCTGGGGCCATCACTCGATGGCGGTGGCGGGCACTCACGGAAAGACGACGACTACTTCGCTGCTGGCATGGGTGCTCGAATCGGCGGGACTCAACCCGAGTTTCCTGATCGGCGGGGTCGCCGAGAACTTCGGAACGTCCTATCGACTTACGGACTCGCATTATTTCGTGATCGAGGCCGACGAATACGACACCGCTTATTTCGACAAGGGTCCGAAGATGTGGCACTACCTCCCGGACACCGCGATCGTCAACAACATCGAGTTCGATCACGCCGACATCTATCGCGACGAAGAGGCGTACAAGTTCGCGTTCGCGCGTTTCATCAACCTCATTCCGAAAAACGGAGTGCTGGTCGCGGGCTGGGATTCGCCGATCATGCGGGAGTTGGCGCCGAAATCCTTTGCTCCGGTTGAGTCGTTCGGTTACGGAGATGACGCTTCGCCCCCGCCGCCGAATCAGCCGCACTGGCACGCTCGCGATGTCGAATTCAGCGAGAGCGGAACGCGGTTCCGCGCTTTTCGATCGGACAAGGAGTGGGGAGCGGTCGATACACCGTTAGCCGGCGCGTTTAACGTCCGAAACGTTCTAGCCGTGATTGCCGCGGCGGAAGCCGTGAAAGCGGATCGGGATGGCGTGCGCGAAGGGCTGCGGACGTTCGCGAGCGTCAAGCGCCGCATGGAAGTGCGCGGCGAGGTACGCGGCGTGACGGTGATCGACGATTTTGCGCACCATCCAACGGCGATCCGCGAGACAATCGACGCGATCAGGCAGAAGTACAAGGGTCGGCGCATCGTCGCGGTATTCGAGCCGCGCAGCTACACGGCGCAGCGCCGGGAATTCCAGGACGACTACGTCAAGGCCTTCCGGGGAGCGGACGAGATAGTTTTTGCCGCGCTCTTTCGTCCCGACCGGTACACGAAGGAGACGGCGCTCGACCTGGACCAACTCGTACGCGATCTCGCTTCGACGGGCAAAGGCGCCAAGCAGCTCAAAGATGCTGACGCGATCGTAGCCGATCTCACGCCCCGACTAAAGGAGCGGGACGTCGTTCTGATTATGTCGAACGGGGGATTTGGCGGAGTCCATCAGAAAATGTTGGACGCCCTCGCGACAGGCTGAGGACTGCGAACTAGCTGCTGAGGACTGCGGGCCAACTGCCATTGCGAACCGCAGACTAACTACGGATTGGGGGACTAACTGCGGATCGAGGACTAACGGCAAACGTCGGGTTGAGTCCGCAGTTCGAAGTTAGTCTCCCAATCCGCAATCAGTCAGCAATCCGAAATAGCAGTTGGCCCGCAGTCCTCTGCCGTTAGTCCGCAGTCCGCAGTTACGAGTTCAGATTCGCTTACGCGGCGCGACGGGCGTGAGTTTGGCTGAGCCGGTTTTGGCGATAATCCCCAGCTTCAACACGGTGTTCCAGTTGCGGCCGGTGCCACGACCGAGGCGCTTCTCGATCATCGCTTGCGTCAGCTTTGAGCGGCCGATTCCGTTTGGATAGAAAACGTAGGCTTGTTTGCCCTTCGCTTTTATAATCTCGGGGCTGGTGATGTCCGCCTGGAGCGCGGCGATGACTTCGGGCTTGGGCGCGTTCTTCAGGAAGAGAACCACCAGGTGCCCAGGATCCCGCTCGGCTTCCTTGCGAAACGGATTCTGCCGGATCACGCTCTTCCACTCCTCGGGAGTGCGCACGAAAAAATCGACTTCGAGCGAGAGTCTGTCCGCGGCTTCCGACTCCAGAAAGCGTTCGAGCTCAGCACCCGTTCGCACCTTGCTCGAGAAAATGAGATTCCCGCTCTGGAGGAGCGATCTGGCGTCCTCGAGCCCCACCTGCGTTATGAAATTGCGCAAATCGGTCATGCCGATCTGCCGGTGTCCGCCGACGTTGATGCCGCGGAGCAGGGCGATATGAGTTGTCAGAGGGAGCCGTCAGCAGTGATCGACACGCCAACAACCTAGCGAGAGCGCCTTTTTGGCGCGAGCGCCCATTTCTCTCGCGGCGTCACGCCCGCGCGGAAGGCTCTCGATCGCGACGCCCTGTTCCGCGTTTCGTCGTTCGGTACGGCCGCTCCCAGTCGCGCAAATGGTCGAGTAGATAGTCAAGCGAGAAAATGTGGCGCGAGTTGTCGGCCTTGCGGCGGAAAACTACTCGCGACCAGCCACGCATTCCGGTCGGCGTGTACCACTCGCCATCCATGTGCAGCTTGTCGCCCGAGATCGCTCTGATGAGCACGCGCTCATATTGCGAGCGGGGAAGGACCCGTTCGGGGAAGAGGTTGTCCCACGTGCACAGTCGGCCGACGTCCTCGTAGCCGGCTGGGCGGTCGTCGAGGTCAAGGAGCGACGGCGCGCGCCCTTTCATCACCGATCCGATGAGGCGCAGCGTGAAAGGATCCGAGAGGCGACGGATGTGCGGCCAGAAGTGCCTGGTGATCAGCCCGGCCATCTGCCTCAGCGAGAGAAAGCGTCCATCGGTGGTCGGCCACCCGTCTTCGTCGATATCGCAGGTGAAAGGATTCTCCGGGAAGCAGTCGAACCGCGCCAGCCATCCTTTGCGCGTCGTGTGCGGCATCGGCTTGAATCCCCTGATGATGGGGATATCGGTTTCGTCGAGCATGCCGATCTCGTAGCTCGGCCAACGCATTACTTCGCGGACGATGCCCACGATCA
>DATHGO010000264.1:0-9149 GCA_035317585.1 Gemmatimonadaceae bacterium
AGGCCATCGATCAGGCCATTGTCGATAAACCGCCACAGGAAATTGCGCGACACTTCGTAGGTGGGCTCGACGATCACTCTGTCGATCGCCTCGTCGACGTAGTACTTGTTGGCGACAACACCCTCGAACCCGTGCTCAGGAACGGCGTCGCGCTTGCGCGGGAGACGGTCGGGCTTGAGAAGCGCCATTGCCAACACGATGCCCGAGACCGCAATCACAACGGCCGCGCCGATAAGGGCTTGCTCCGTCGTTGCTGGAACGTGCGCCGCACCGGCCGTAATGCGCGCCGTGGATTCACCAACCACGGGATCCAGCCAGTGCGCGAGCAGCTCTCGCGGTCCGAGGGGAACGATGTCGGTGAGGAGCTCAGGCAGATTGAGCCAGCCACCGAAGACGGTGAGGATGCCAAGGATGACCAGTGGACCAGTCATGATCCACGGGGCTTCGTGCAGACTCTTCTCCTCTTCCGTCCCGGTGCGAACAGGCCCATGGAACGTGTAGAGCATCATCCGCGTCATGTAAATCGCGGTGAGGAACGCGGCCGCCAGTCCGATCGCGTAGATGATGTACAGCAGAGTGCCACCCGGAACTCCGAGCCAGTTGGCCGATGCGAGCGTGGATCCCTGGGCACGCGCGAACACCGATGCCAGAATCTCGTCCTTGGAAAAGAATCCCGAGAGCGGCGGGATACCGGAGATCGCCAGTGTCGCGATCCACATCAGCACGCACGTGACCGGCAGGTAGCGCTTGAGTCCGCCCATGTTGCGCATGTCCTGCGCATCCTCGCCGCTGTGCGTCTTGTGATAGGCGGTGTGCATCGCCTGGATCACGGACCCAGACCCGAGGAATAGCAGAGCCTTGAAGAACGCGTGCGTGACGAGGTGGAACATTCCCGAGACGTAGGCTCCCACGCCAACGCCGATGAACATGTACCCGAGCTGCGAGATCGTCGAATAGGCCAAGACCTTTTTGATGTCCCACTGTTTGAGTCCGATCGTCGCGGCAAAGATTGCTGTCACTGCGCCAACCACGGCGACCGTGAGTGACGCAACCGGCGAGAGCGAAAACAGAAAAGCGCTGCGCGCGATCAGGTAGACCCCGGCAGTGACCATCGTTGCGGCATGGATCAGCGCGGAGACCGGAGTCGGACCAGCCATCGCATCGGGCAGCCAGATGTAGAGCGGAATTTGCGCGCTCTTGCCGGTGCAGCCGAGAAACATGAACAAACAGATCGCGGTCACCAGCGGACTTCCGGCGACGAGGTCGCCAGCCTTCGCGCTGACGCCGATGAAATCGAGGACGCCGATGTTCGCGAACAACATGAACATCGCGATCAGGAGTCCGAAATCTCCAACGCGGTTCACGATGAACGCCTTCTTTCCGGCGTCCGCGTTCACCTTGTCGTTGAACCAGAAGCCGATGAGGAGATAGGAGCAGAGTCCCACTCCTTCCCAGCCGACGAACAGCACGGGATAGTTGGCGCCGAGCACCAGCACCAGCATGAAGAACACGAACAGATTGAGATACGAGAAATACCTCGGGTAACTCGGATCGTCGCGCATGTAGCCGACGCTGAAGACGTGGATCAGCGCGCCTACTCCCGTTATCACGAGGATCATCACCATCGACAGCTGGTCGAGCTGGAATGCCGCGTCGATCTGGAGATCTCCGACCGGCATCCAGCTGAAATAGCGCTGAACGAGAGGGGCGGCGGCCTGCGCGCTGGCCATTGCCTGCCAGATGCCAACAGCCAGCAGGAATGAGAGAATGAGGACGCCGGGTCCGACGACGCTTACAACGCCGGCGAAGCGATGCCGTTTCACCGCATGATCGCCCCCACTTCCTTCCCCTTCGCCGTGCGAGACCACCGGCTCATCGCCCGAGTCAGCGTGGTGACTATCGGCGCTGTTCGGATCGGTCGGACCGAAATGGGCACCGGCGAGCGAGAGCAGGCCGTTGATCACGAATCCGGCGAGCGGCAGGATCGGCAGCAGCCACACCCATTCGGCGATCGTGCCGAACAGCGGATGAACCTGGGAGGCTGCAGAAACAGCGGTCTGGAGCAGCATCAGCCCCTGAGCAGATTGATGTTCTTGAGGTCGACCGACTGCTGGTGGCGGAAGATCGAGATGATAATCGCGAGCCCGACGGCCGCTTCGGCCGCGGAAACCGTCATCACGAATACGACGAACACCTGCCCCGCCGTTCCGTAAAAGCGCGAGAAAGCGACGAACGTGAGGTTGACGGCCGTCAGCATCAGCTCAACGCACATGAAGATGATGATCGCGTTCCGGTGAATCAGGACGCCGATCACACCGATGATGAAGAGCGCGGCGGTAAGACCGAGCGACTCAGCGAGCACCGGCGGCCCTCCCCCTTCCGAGTACCACGGCGCCCGTTATCGCCACGAGGAGAAGGACGCTCGTCAACTCGAATGCCAGCAGATAATCCCTGAAGAGCGGCTCCGCTATCATGCCCACGGCGTTCAGCTTCTGAAGCTGTTGCTCGTTGAAGTCCGGCGGTACGAGGAGCTGCTGCGGAAGCTTGGTCCGGATGATCACCATGATTTCGCTGAGGAGTCCGAGCCCGACGAGTCCGGCTGCCAGTTTCCAGCCTGTGCCGCGTACATCCGCCAGCTCCGATGGATGCCCGAGATTGAGGAGCATGACCACGAACAGAAATACGACCATGATCGCGCCGGCGTACACCAGGACCTGCATCACGCCGATGAACTGCGCGTCGAGCATCACATAAAGCGCGGCGAGGCTGAACATCGTGTTTACCAGCCAGAGTGCCGCGGTCACCGGGTTTTTTCGCGTCACGAAGGTCACCGCGGATGCGAGCGCGATGACTCCGAACAGATAGAAGTGAAAAACGTAGAAGAGCGAGTAGTGCGGCTCCATCACTCGCCCTTCGGGTCTTCGGGATCCCACATCTCGCACACCGGATGAGTCTGATCCATCAATCGCTGCAGGTCGTAAACGAAGCCTTCCCTGCTGTACTCGGAATTCTCGTAGTGTCGGCCGACGTGGATCGCCTCCTCCGGGCAGACCTCCTGGCAGAATCCACAAAAGATGCAGCGGAACTCGTCGATCTCGAACACGAGTGGATAGCGATTGCCCTCCTCGTCTTCGCCCGGCACCAGCTTGATGCAATTCGCCGGACACACAGTCGGGCAAAGCCCGCAGGCGACGCAACGTGCCTTTCCGGTCTCCGTCGTCAACATTCTGTGCGTGCCGCGCCAGCGTGGGGAGATCGGAGATTTCTCCTCGGGATATTGCGTCGTGACCCTGCCCTGAACGTCGAACAGATGCTTGACCGTCAGCGCCATTCCCCTGAGAGTAGCGCGGATGTAGCTCACATCCTCGATCGGCCGCTCGACCACTTTCACCTTGATCGCCATTATCTGCTCGCCTCTGCCGCGATGGGGCGGCGTTTCTCGAGCTGTTTGTCCAGCTGCCTGAGCCGCTCGATTTCCCTGGGATGCATCCTGCCATAGGCGGGACTGATGATTCGTCCGCGGTCCAGAATCGCGAACAGCACGAGGATTATTCCGAGGTTGACCGAGCCAAGTATCGCAGCGTACAAGTAACCCTCGTCGATCCCCGCCGCGCTCAAGCCGAGCATGACGGCGGCAATGAGCACGATGTATGTGAGGGCGAGCGGGAGCATGAACTTCCAGCCGAGCGACATCAGCTGGTCATAACGGAATCGGGGCAGCGTCCACCGGACCCACATGAAGACGAAGACAAAGAAGAGAATCTTGGCGAGGAAGATTCCGATCGAGAGCAACGATAGCCATTTGCTGAAAGGCCCGATGTTGTCCCGCGCCGTGAACGGAACGTCCCAGCCACCGAAGAACAGCGTCGCCATCAGCGCGCTCGCCGTCACCATGTTCGCGTACTCCGCGATGAAGAACAGCGAGAACTTCATCGCGCTGTATTCCGTATGGTAGCCGGCGATCAGCTCGGACTCCGCCTCGGGTAAATCGAACGGCAGCCGGTTGGTCTCGGCGAACGCGGCAACCATGAAGATGAAAAACGCCACTGTCAGATTCACGACGTTCCAACCGCCCCACGCCTGCTGATTGATGATGGAGTTGAGCGTTACGTTGCCGGCAAGGAGAAGGACAGGAATCGTCGCCATACCCATGGAGATCTCGTAGGAGATCATCTGCGCGCTTGAGCGAAGGCCCCCAAGCAGTGCGTATTTATTGTTCGACGACCAGCCGGCGAGGACGATCCCGTACACGCCGAGCGATGAGATCGCGAGGATGAAAAGAAACCCGACGGGCAGATCCGCAACGACCAGGTCGATCCTTCCCCAGCGCGTGGGCATTGGCGCGCCAAAAGGAATCACACACCAGGTAAGCAACGCGGGAATGAACGAGATTATCGGGGCGAGAACGAAGAGCGGCTTGTTCACACCCTCCGGCATCGTCTCTTCCTTCATGAAATTCTTGAGGCCATCGGCGGCGGGCTGGAGCCATCCCTTGCCCACGCGGTTGGGTCCATGCCGATCCTGAATCCAGGCGGAGATCTTTCGCTCGGCCAGCGTCAACATCGCGACGCCGACCATGTAGATCGTGAAGATGACGATCATCTTAATGATCGTGAAAATGAAGAACGGCCCTCCGCTCACGGGCGGAAGATTTGGATCTGCTGCCTGAAGAAGCGCCGGAAATGCGTGAATCACCGTCATGTCGCAGCCACCGCGATCGGTGCTTTCGGGCCGCTTGGCGGTGCGTCGAGCAACGGGAGTCCCTTGAAGCCGAGCGAGTCGTAGCTAAGGCCGGCAAATGAGGTGTTGGAGCTGGCGAGCTTCGCGAACACCTCGGACGGGAGAAAGAAGTTAGTCTGCTTTCCCATGGCGCCGAGCAGATCGCCGAGCACGAGCCAGCTGGGGCGGGTTTCTCCCGGAGCCTGCTTCGCCTGCGTGAAGCGTTGCACGCGCCCGCGGAGGTTGGTAACTGTGCCTTCCTCCTCGGAATAATTGGCGATCGGTAGCACGACCGATGCTTTACCTGCCGCTTCTGGAAGGACGGAGCCGATCACGATGACATCGCCCGCGCGCGCGACAGCGGCGGCATCGATGCCGGCCAGATCCTCGCCAGCGACGACGAGCACATCTCCCTGCCCCAGGCCGCCCAGCAGATCCTTCGTTTTCTTGAAGCCGAGCTTCTCGGCGCCGTAAACGTTGGCCGCCCGTTCACGTCGAAGCGCGAGATCCTCGACACCGGGCAGAGGGGCCTCGTCGCCTTCGGTGACCCGGAACACTCCGCTTCCACCTTGCATCAGCTCGGTGAGAAGGAAGAGCGATTCGTTTGACAACATCGGCGAAGCCGCAACGAAAGCCTTCTTGCCGTTGAGGGCGCGTGCCGCCGCCGAAATCGCCGCCTCCCAGCTCGATGCGGCAAGGCCATTCCTGGCGCGAACCATAGGGTGTTCAACGCGGTTTTTCTCATTCATCCAGCGATAGTTCAGACGCCCCCAGTCGCACATGAAGAACGCGTTGACGTTCTCATTGGGCCTCGGGCGCATGCGCACGAGCTGATTCTCGCGCGTCTCCATGATCACGTTGCAGCCCTGAGTGCAATTGGGGCAGATCGATGCCGTGCGGTCCAGCTCCCACGCACGCGCCTTGTTCAGGAAATCCTTGGAGAGAAGAGCGCCAACGGGACAGAGGTCGACGACGTTCGCAGCCCACGGGTGGGTGAGATCCTTCCCCTCGAACTTGCCAATGAGCGCGCGGTCGCCGCGCTCACTGACGTTCAGGGCCGGGTCGTGCGCGACATCTTCCATGAAGCGAACGCAGCGCGTGCACAGGATGCAGCGGTTCGGAACGTAAATGACGTCACCACCGAAATCTTCCGCTGGATTGAAGCGCTTGGGCTCCCGGTAGCGCGAATCCTCACGCCCTTCCTGATAGGTGTAATCCTGTAGTTCGCACTCACCCGACTGATCGCAGATCGGGCAATCGAGCGGGTGATTGATGAGGAGCATCTCGAGCACGCCCTTGCGCGCGTCGAGCGACTTCTCGGAATGCACCCGGACGACCTGTCCCTCCGCCACCGTCGTGGCGCAGGAAGGGGCGAGCTTGGGCGCCTTCTCGACCTCGACCAGGCACATGCGGCAGACGCCCGCGATAGGAAGTCCCGGGTGATAACAGTAGTGCGGGATGAGAATGCCGGCGGTTTTCGCCGCCTCGAGAATGGTCGTCCCTTCCGCAACACTGACGGGACGCCCCTCGATCGTGAGATTGACCATTTTCTTCTCGGCCATCACGCCACCGCCGCGGTCACGGGGTGAAAGCGCTTGCCCTGAATCAACGCCTCGAACTCGCCGCGGAACTTCTTGATGCCGGATATGACGGGAACGGCGCACGAATCGCTGAGAACGCAGATTGTTTTTCCCGTCATCTGCTCACCGATGTCGAGGAGCGTATCGAGATCTTCGACAGTTCCCTCGCCGTCTCTGATGCGCTCGAGGATTTTGGTCGTCCAAGCTGTGCCCTCGCGGCATTGCGTGCATTGGCCGCAGCTCTCGTGCGCGAAGAAACGGGCGAGGCGCGCGATCACCGTCACCATCGGCTGCGCGTCGTCGATCACGATCACGCCGCCTGAGCCGAGCATTGATCCACCCGCGACGAATCCCTCGTAATCCATGAGCGTGGCTTCGGCTTCCTCCATGTTCTGGATCGGAACCGACGCGCCACCCGGAATCACCGCCTTGAACTTGCGTCCGTGCAGGGGTCCACCGCACAGATCGTAGAGGAATTCCTTGAACGGGAAGCCCATCACGACCTCGTACGTTCCCGGACGCTGCACGTTGCCGCACACGGAGTAGAGCTTGGTGCCTGTGCTCTTCGGACTCGACAACGACATCTTCTTGTACCAATCGGCACCATTGAGGAGAATCGGCGCGGCCGCGATGAGCGTCTCGACATTGTTGATCGTGGTAGGCATGCCGAAGACACCCGACACCGCCGGAAACGGGGGCTTGATGCGCGGGTTCCCACGACGACCCTCCAGCGATTCCATGAGCGCCGTCTCTTCGCCGCAGATATAGGCGCCGGCTCCTTTGTGCACGTGCACGTCGATCCGCTTGCCGCTCCCCATGGCGTTCTTGCCAAGGATCCCGGCAGCATAAGCCTCCTTCACCGCACTCTCCATCCAGTGAAGGGGCTCGGTGAACTCACCGCGGATATAGACATACGAGGTCTCGGCTCCGATCGCGTACGCCCCGATCGCGCAGCCCTCGACGAGTGCGTGCGGGGTCCAGCGCATCAGCTCGCGATCCTTGAACGTTCCCGGCTCGGACTCGTCGGCGTTGCAGCACAGATAGTGGGGCTTTCCATCGCCCGGCTTCATGAACGACCATTTCATGCCGGTCGGAAAACCGGCTCCTCCCCGCCCGCGCAGGCCAGACTCCTTCACCACGTTAACGATGTCGGCTGGTTGCATTCCGAGCGCCTTCTCCAGCGCCTTGTAGCCTCCTCGTTTCTTCCAACCAGCGAGGGTGCGAGCATCGGCCTCACCGAAATGCTTGGTGAGAACCGTCGTTTCCCTCGGATGGGGATGATGCGGGAATCCCATTATGCGAGCCGTGCCAGAAGTTCGGGGACTTTGTCGGGAGTCACAGATTCGATGAATTCTTCGTTGACCATTACCGGTGTGGCAAAACCGCACGCTCCGAGGCATTCCACCTCGATCACTGTGTACCGGCCGTCCGGAGAAGTGAGGCCAAGCTCGCCGGTCTTGGTGTGGCGAAGAAATGCTTTCACTACATCCTCAGCGCCGCAGATGCCGCAAGGCGACGTCGTGCACACCTGGATGAAATACTTTCCGACCGGGTGCTGGTGGTACATCGTGTAGAAGGTGACTACGCCTTTGACGTAGGCGGGGGTGAGGTCCAGCAGGCCAGCGACTTCGGCCATTCCCTCTTCGCTCACCCAGCTCCGCTCGCGCTGTACGATCCATAGCGCGGGAAGAAGTGCCGCCATCTTCGTCGGATAGCGCGTGAGCAGCTCATCGAGCTCGCGCTTGACATCTTCTGTGAACACCGCGACGTACGGCTCATGCGCCGCACGGTCGTGCGATGCGTAGTCGGGAGACTCGAGACCGCCGACCAGATCAGGTGTCAACGGTCAATCTCCCCCATGACGATGTCGATGCTGGCGTTTATGGCGATGACGTCGGAGAGGAGATGCCCTTCGACCATTTTTGGAATGGCGGCAAGATTCACGAATGACGGCGGACGGATCCTCCAGCGCACCGGCTTCGCCGTGCCGTCGGATACCATGTAGTAGCCCTTCTCGCCCTTGGGGCTCTCGACGGCGACGTACGATTCGCCGATTGGCGGACGCGGGCCTTCCATCACGACCTTGAAGTGATGGATCATTGATTCCATCTCACTCGTCGCTTTGGACTTCGGCGGAAGAATGACGCGCGGATCGTCGATGTTCACCGGGCCGTCCGGCAACCGGTCAGCCGCCTGCTGGAGAATGCGCACCGATTGGCGGAGCTCCTCAAATCTCACGAGATAGCGATCATAAACATCGCCGTTGGTTCCAACAGGGACTTCGAAGTCGTACGTCTCGTAGTCGAGATACGGAAAATCCTTGCGCACGTCGTAGTCCACGCCAGACGCGCGAAGCATCGGCCCCGATAGGCCCCAGTTGATTGCTTCGTCCGGTGTCATGACGCCGAGTCCGACGGTACGGCCGACCCAGATCGCGTTCCTGGTCAGTACGCGATCGATCTCGTCGAGCGTGTGCGGGAAAGTGCGGATGAATTGCCTGAGCCCGTCCATCCAGCCGCTCGGAATATCGGCGGCCATTCCGCCGACGCGCGTCGCCGACGTCGTGAGCCGTGCGCCAACCCACTTCTCGATGAGGCGGTAAATCTCTTCGCGGCGCTGAAACGCCCAGAGAAACGGAGTGAACGCTCCAATATCGATGCAGAACGTACCGAGCCAGACAAGGTGGGACATGATCCGTGACAGCTCACACGCGATGACGCGCAAAACCTTGCAACGCTCCGTGACCTCGATGCCGAACAGCCGCTCGGCGCCAAGGGCAAAAGCCACGTTGTTGCCGATCGAGTTGAGATAGTCTTCACGATCGGTCCAGCAGATTATCTGGTTGTACTG
>DATHGO010000265.1:0-6083 GCA_035317585.1 Gemmatimonadaceae bacterium
CGCCGAGATCAAACACGTATATCGCGCGTGTGATCCCGCTATCACGAGCGAAGGTGGTACCGAGTACGAGGCGATTTCCACTTGGGGAAAATCTCCCCCCGTACTCGAAACGCTGTCCTGATGGTGGGTCGGGAACCGTTATGATGCCCCGCTCGGCGAGAACGTGTCCGCGAACGGTCGTCTCGCCGAGCCGGGTCATGTATAACAGACGCGAACCCAGCGGCGAGAATGCCACCACTGAGCCGGTGGCGATCTTTCGAGGAGCGCGAGTGTGAACATCCACAGCAAAGATTCCGGCTTCGCGTGCGGTGTACACAACCTGCGAGCCCAGCCATCCCACCGGTGAGAAGACCTTGCCGCGTTCCGATTGCAGCGGCCGCTCGCGGTGCGGACGTAGCTCGGCGAGCCATACTTCCTGGCTGCTTCCGCGTGCGAGCATCCATGTGCGATTGGTCACGTAGGCGATCGTGGAGCCGTCAGGGCTCCAAACGGGAGACGCCGCCCAGAACAGATGCGGCCCCGTCTCATTCGTTTTCAGGCGGAGTGTGTCGCGCGCAATACCCCTGACGGTGTCTGCTGTTAGCCGTGATACACCGGAGTCAGCGAGCAACCAAAGTCGGTCGTTGTGCTCAACGACGTAGAGACCGGCTTCTGTCGGTGACTCACTGAGTGTGGGTGCATCGCCTGTCTGTACGAAAAAAACCCGGCGTCCCTGAAACCCGAGAGAGTACAGATGAAGCGTATCTCGCGGTGCTGTCTCGGCCAGGATACGCGGATCGTAGTGCGCAACTGGGCCATCGCGAATTTGTCCCTTCTCGAAGATGAGTGTTGGGTATTCGCGCGCTCTTTCGAGCTGAGCTCTTTGTCGAGGGTCGTTGCGGCGCGTGGCGGTGGCCCGCACGATCACACGCTTGGCTGCGAGGAGCACGTTCCCCTCTCGTCGCGCGGTGATACTCCACGAGGGCGCTGGGAGCTCCTCGAAATTCGATGCACGTTCGAGCCTGACCTTCCTGACGTCCGTCGGCTCCGCGTAATGACACTGTTCGTCGCCTGGCGCCATGACGTCATGGAGAACGACAGGCTCATACCCGGGCTTGGAAAGGCGCACCTCGTACCGCCCCGGTCGTCGCGCTCCAGCACCGACGTGTAGCTCGCTAAGCGCGTGCGACCCGTCAACTGAATCTCTGAACACGCCATCCTGGATCACGATTGTCGTTCCGATAGCGCCGGGCCGGCCATCCAGGCCTCGCACCTCGACCATCACCGAAGGACCGCCGGTTCCAACACAGACGTGGCCAGTCACATCGATTCGAACAACATCCTTTGGGAGGTTGAGCGTTTCCACGAGGCGGAGCATTCTTCGGTACGCTGCACTGTCTTCGACGCCGACCGCGAGTTGATTCCGCACTTCGTCGATGTCGGTCGATACCAAACCTCGTTCGCGCCAGAGGGAGCGGAAGGGGCCGACGTACCAGCTGTAAAGTTGCGCGAAGTCGTACTTCACTTGCCGGAACGCGAGCCGATACGACCCACCGCAGTTGCTACGCGCGTTCGGTCGCCGCCTTTCGAGCTCCGACAGGAAGTAGACTTGCGCTGCGGACTTCTGTTTGAGCGTGTCGGTCAGTAGGACGACGAAGGTGCACCCGCCCTCGATCATCACTCCCCCGTAACCTGGTACCGGCCCACCCGCAATGTCCGCGTCTATTGCATTGCGGTCACGAAAGGGTCGGCGCGTCGACACGTCCTGAGCGGGTACCCCGCGTGACGCTTCCGGCTGTTTACTGGGCGGCGCGTCCTCTTCCGGCAGCGATTGCGTATAGCATGATACCGCGGTCAGTACGATCAAACACCTACGCGCGGACCAACCTCTTGTAGGCAATTCGGTGTGGCTGGTCGGCATCAGCACCCTTCCGCCTCTTCAGGTCCTCGATGTACGCCTGGTAATTCCCCTCGAACCATACTGTCTCCGAATTTCCCTCGAACGCAAGGATATGCGTTGCGATTCGATCGAGAAACCAGCGATCGTGGGAGATGACAACCGCGCACCCCGGGAAATCAACCAGCGCCTCCTCGAGCGCGCGCAACGTATCGACGTCGAGATCGTTCGTCGGCTCGTCGAGCAGCAATAGGTTGCCGCCCGACTTCAGCAGCTTCGCCAGGTGAAGTCGGTTGCGCTCTCCTCCGGATAGATCCTTCACAATCTTCTGCTGATCCGGGCCCTTGAAGTTGAACTGCGCGAGATACGCCCGCGCCTGCATCTCGCGCTTTCCGACCTGGATAATGTCGTTGCCCTCGCTCACTTCCTTGTAGACCGTGTTCGCGTCGTTGAATTCGCGCGTCTGGTCCAGGTAGGCGAGCTGCACCGTGTCTCCGATCGTTAGCGAGCCACCGTCGGCTTTCTCCTTCCCGGCAATCATCCTGAACAGCGTAGTCTTGCCCGCGCCGTTCGCCCCGATGATTCCAACGATTCCTCCGCGAGGAAGCGAGAACGAGAGATCGTCGAACAATACCTTATCGCCATAGGCTTTCTTCAGACCTTTGGCGATCACGACATCGTTCCCAAGGCGAGCCGGTGGCGGAATCACAATCTCGTTCTGCATTACTTTCTCGCCTTCGGCCGCGGTCGCCAGCTCCTCGTATTTCTGAATGCGCGCTTTGCTCTTGGTCTGTCGGGCACGTGGGGACATGCGTACCCACTCGAGCTCGCGCTCCAATGATCTCTGCCGCGCCGACGCCTGCTTCTCTTCCGTTGCCAGTCGGGTGCGCTTTTGATCGAGCCACGAGCTGTAGTTTCCCTCGTACGGGATTCCAGCTCCCCGATCGAGCTCGAGGATCCACCCCGCGACATTGTCGAGGAAATATCGATCGTGTGTTACCGCCACGACGGTTCCCGGAAACTCGGCCAGATATCGCTCCAGCCACGCCACCGATTCAGCGTCGAGATGGTTCGTCGGCTCGTCGAGGAGCAGCATATCCGGCTCCTCGAGCAGCGTCCTGCACAACGCGACGCGTCGCTTTTCTCCGCCGGAGAGCTTGTTCACATCGGCATCGGCGGGGGGAAGACGCAACGCATCCATCGCGATCTCGATTTTCCGGTCCAGCTCCCACGCGTTTACCGCATCGATTTTCTCCTGCACCTTGGCCTGCTGATCGAGCAGCTTCGTCATCTGCTCGTCCGACATCGGCTCAGCGAACTTGTTGGATATCTCCTCGAACTTCTTGAGGAGGTCGAGCGTCGGCTTCACCGCGACGTCGACGTTCTCCTTTACGTTCTTGGAAGAATCGAGCTGCGGCTCCTGCGACAGATATCCGATGCGGGTGCCTTCGTGCGGCCATGCTTCGCCCTGAAAGTCATGATCCACTCCCGCCATGATGCGGAGCAGCGAAGATTTGCCGGCGCCGTTGGCTCCGAGGACACCGATCTTGGCGCCAGGATAGAAAGACAACCAGATCCCGCGCAGAATCTCCCGCGATGGCGGGACAACCTTGCGGAGATCCTTCATTACATAAATGAATTGTGGGGGCATCCGAACAATTTACCGCAGCTGGCAATACTGAGGACTACGAACCAACTGCTATTGCGGATCGCAGACTAACTGCGGGTTAGGGGACTAACTTCGAACTGCGAACCAACTATGCGCCCGCAATAGTCCGCAGTTCGCAATAAGTCCTCAATCTCGCAGTTAGTTTCCCAATCCGCAGTTAGTCTGCGATCCGCAATAGCAGTTGGCCCTCGGTCCGCAGCTCTTATTTCGCCTCGCCGAGCATCGCGTGATCATGGTCCATGTGGTCGTCGTGCCAGATGGACTTGAGGTCGTTCCCGGCGAAGGTGTTGGCGTGCAGCATCCACCCGAATGCCTGCGGAATGAAGCGGCCATCCGCGGCATCGCACTCTTCCCTGGTCGCTACGCCCATCGGGCCAAAGATCGGGCGTCCGTCTTTGGTCTCGTACCAACGCTCTTTCGCCTTCCGAACGGGAATGCACCAGTTCACGTGCCGGTGCCAGCGTCCGACGCTGAGGGGAACGCGCTCATTGAGATCTTCCTCGGAAGTGCGCTTCGACGCCGTGTACATCGCGCCAATCAGGCGGAACTGCCCCTGGGCGTCTTTCTTATATAGAAGCGAGGTTGGACGCGCGGGATCGAACCCCCACTGATTCCGAATCGCGTTCCACTTCTTCGTGAAATGGTACTGCGGCTGATTCTTGATCTGGGGCGCGAACATCTTGTAGCCGTCTGCCTCGGCAACGCTCACATCCTGATACTTCGCAATCGCCTGCCGCAGCTCGCTGATCACATGAGCCGCCCGGACTGAATCAGCGGCTGTAAGAGGGCGAGGACTCGAGTACGCCATGTGCTTCGCCATAGCGGTCATCTTCCAGTCGTCGCTCGCGGAGCTCATGTCCATCCCCGCCATGTCGGTCGAGCCGTGCGTCGAATGCGATGCGGCAGATGTCGTGTCTGAATGCGAATGCTGAGCGTAGAGACACCCTGGTATCGCAGATACCAGCATCGCGAGGGCCATCAACCGCAGCTTTAGAGTCCGAAGCATGTTGTACCGCCGCCTAATGGTGAGTGGGCACCCGAATTCACACAGCTATACCCACTGTTAGACGATCAGTACCAACCTCGGTTAACCCCCGAAATTCGCCAACAACCTGTTAAGGGCCTCGGATACGCGCTCATAAGGCAGCAGATGAATTTCATCCTCGCCCCAGGCGATGATCTCGCCGGGCGTGTTCCATGGTGCGTACGGCTTGTGCTCGCGTTTGAGGAGTACGAGTGACGGCTTTCGGAATGCCGATGCCGCATGCGAGATGCTGGTGTCGGGTGTGAAGACCAAATCGGAAGTTCCCACCAGCGCAAACGCATCGCGCAGCTGCGGTGTCTGCACCGGTAGCCCGTGCACCGCGGTCGCCACTTCGTTCACACTCTCCCATTCGGATGGGAGACCGATGACGATGATCGGCATGTTCGGTGCGAGTGCGCGTGCGGCCTGCAGGGTAGCGATGAATTTGCCGTCAGGCCAGCGTCTCTTGGCTTCCGAGGCCGAGAGGTTGACGAGCAAGCGTTTGTTGGCGCCTGTCGCAGATCCCGCGCTACCGGTTCCAGCTTCCGCTGGTGGCGTCACCAGTTTCCGCGCTGCCTCCCACTGTTCCGCCGCCCGGGCAATTTCTTCGTCCGCCAGGAATATCTCCGGCTGCCAATCGACCGATTGGGGGTCGACGCCAAATGGGATGGCGAGCTGCTTGGAGCCCTCCATGTAATGATCGACCCGATTCCATTCCGGCACGGACACGTTGTAGATCCGCGGCTTCCTGTCACCACCGGCCCCGACACGAAAGCGCGCCCTGCCCGCGTACATGAGAAGTGGGGTGGAGGTAAAGATTGGTGGATTGTTGATCCTGCCATCCACCATCACCGTATAACGATCGCGCCTGAGCTTCTTCATCAGGTTACTGTAGCTGCGAAGGGAATTGCGCTCGAGCAACAGCACTCTACCGACATATGGATTCCCATCGAGCACGGATGCGGTAGTCGGCGTCGCGATAACATCCACTTTTCCACCCGGCAGGGCGGTGGCAATGTTACGAATGAGCGACGTTGCCATGATCATGTCGCCGATGCGCTCGTAGCGTATGAACAGCACCCGGTAGTCGGGGTTCGTCGCTGGCGGCAGCGCCGTCTCCTTCGCCCCGGGAAGCATCCATCCGAGCAGACGCATCCAGAGCGTGCGCCACGCTATCTCAACCTTTCTTGGATCCACCGGTCAGGGGAAGCTCTAGGAGCTTTCGTGAAGGTTGTGGATCCCGCGTATGATAGACTTGAATCGCGTTTATCACGAACGGCTCCGGCAATCGGATACTGAGGAGCTCACGGATCGACTTCGCATCGAGCGATTGGTACAGGCTCAAAGTAGCATGTGGGCTAAAAGTGTACCGCGCGCGCGTGAACGGGAGTCCGCTCGTAACGATCCCGTCGTGGAGAACCCTCAGTGGCCCGTGGGAATCGATTGGCAGCACGATGATGTCCCTCTGCATGAATTTCTGTGGAGGCTGGAATGAGAGGGTGAACGGCTCCGTA
>DATHGO010000266.1:0-8677 GCA_035317585.1 Gemmatimonadaceae bacterium
GACCAAGGACGCCGGCAAGATCGCTGGTCTCGACGTGCTTCGCATCATCAACGAGCCTACCGCGGCCGCACTGGCTTACGGCCTCGACAAGAAGAAAGACGAGAAAGTTGCCGTGTTCGATCTCGGCGGCGGTACCTACGATATCTCGGTGCTCGAGCTGTACGACGTTGAGGGTTCGCGTCAGTTCGAAGTGAAGTCCACCAACGGGGACACCCACCTCGGCGGCGACGACTTCGACCAGCGGGTCATCGACTGGCTCGTGACGGAGTTCAAGCGCGACCAGGCTATCGACCTCTCCAAGGATCCGATGGCGCTCCAGCGACTCAAGGAAGCGGGCGAGAAGGCGAAGATGGAATTGTCCACTACGCAGACCACGGACATCAACCTTCCCTTTATCACCGCCGATCAGAGCGGGCCCAAGCATCTCAACTATTCGCTCACCAGAGCGAAGTTCGAGCAGCTAGTGGACGACCTGATCCAGCGCACGATTCCGCCGATGGAGCAGGCGCTCAAGGACGCGGGCATCAAGCCGAACGAGATCGACGAAGTGCTTCTCGTCGGTGGATCGACCCGTATTCCGAAGATCCAGGAGATCGTCAAGAAGTTCTTCGGCAAGGATCCGAACAAGGGCGTGAACCCGGACGAAGTCGTGGCGATCGGTGCCGCGGTCCAGGGCGCGGTGCTGACCGGCGAGCAAAAGGATGTTCTGCTGCTCGACGTCACTCCGCTCTCACTCGGCATCGAGACGCTGGGTGGAGTCACCACGGTGCTCATCCCGCGCAACACCACGATCCCGACCAAGAAGAGTGAGACCTTCTCGACGGCTGACGACAATCAGACGACGGTGGAGATCCACGTTCTACAGGGCGAGCGCGAGCTGGCGACGTACAACAAGACCATCGGCAAGTTCCAGCTCACCGGAATTCCGCCCGCACCACGGGGCATGCCACAGGTCGAGGTCACGTTCGACATCGACGCCAACGGAATCCTGCACGTGACCGCGAAGGACAAGGCCACGGGCAAGGAGCAGAAGATCCGCATCGAGGCTTCGAGCGGACTTTCCGACGCCGAGATCGATCGTATGGTCAAGGACGCGGAGAAAAACGCGGCCGAGGACAAGAAGCAGCGCGAGGCGATCGACGCGCGCAATCGCCTCGACTCGATGACGTATGAAGTCGAGAAGAACGTGAAGGAATGGGGCGACAAGGTCACTCCGGATACCAAGGCCAAGGTCGACGCGGCAATCGAGAGGGCCCGCAAGGCGCTTCGAGGGGACGACATGACCGAGATCCGCGCGGCGCAGGAAGAGCTGACGAAGGTGTTCAGCGAGGCCGGGCAGGCGTTCTACCAGCAGCAGGGCCAGGCCGGCGGACAGCCGGAGGCTGGTCAGCCCGCTGGAGCGGGGGCGTCAGCTGGCGGTGACGGCGCGGCCAAGCCGGCCGACGACGTGGTTGAAGCGGACTACGAGATAGTTGACGAAAAGAAGTAGCAAATCCGCTTCACCAACTAATCGAGGGTCGACTGATATCAGTCGACCCTCTTTTTTTTACTTACGACTACCGGCCGGGATTTAACTAGGGATTCGGATTAACAGTCCACTCCGCCAGTCCCGCCCACCACGCATCAGGCCGGATTCCCACCGGATGAATTCGCTTCGACGCGCCCTGGACGTTGCGCAGCTCGTAGATCCACATGGCGGGGGCATCGTCAGTAAGAATTCGATAGGCGCGTCGATACAACTGAACGCTCCGTGAAGGGTTCATCTCGTTAACCGCGCTGTCGATCACGGCGTCAAAGGCTGGATTCCGATAGGACGTCGCGTTGTACCCGCCCTTCTTGATCTCGGAGCTCGCCCACTCTTCGCGCACCGATGAAGGCGTCGGGTCGATGTGCCACGCGTTCAGCAGCGACTCGAACTTTCGCTCATCCATCCGACCGCCAAATGTGTTCAGCTCGAGAGCCTCAACGCGAACGTTCGCGCCCGCCTTTCTCCACTGCTCCTGAAGAAGCACTGCGATCTTCATTCGGATCGGGCTGGAGCCGGGAACCATGAGCGCGAAGGCAAGTGGTGCCTTACCGCGAGCGCGCATACCATCGCCTCCACGTTTCCAGCCGAGCGAGTCGAGCGTGCGCGCAGCCTGTTCGGGATCGTACGGAATGCCGATCGTCGTGTCGCTGGTCGGCATGATTCGGGTCGCCGGTCCGTGTGCGACCAGACCCAGCGTGTCGAACACGTTGCGGACGATTGCGGATCTATCGACCGCCATCACCAGCGCCCTTCGAGTTTCTCGATCCCCGAAAATGGGATGCGGGCCAGTGTTGGTCGCATTTCGCAGATTGAAAGCGACGTAACCATAATCGAGACTTCCCGGAGAAACGACGATATCGGCGCCCTTCGCTTTAACCTGGGCGATCAGCTCCGGCTTCACGACATCGAGAAAGTCGGCGGTCCCGCCGAGGAATCTCAGCGACGCCGCTTGATAGTCCGGCGACACGAGCCAGATCACCTGATCGGCGACGGGCCTGCCACGATAATTCGCGCTGTCTGCCTTAAGTACGATCCGTGAGCCGCGATTCCACGCCGCGAATCGGAACCGCCCGCTCCCCACTGGCGCCCGCGCGAAAGTGCTCTCGTGGAGCGCGGTCGATGCGGTTTGACGCAGCAGATGCGAGGGAAGAATCAGCACCGGACTCGCCGCCTTGAAGAACGCGTCCGGAGCGCGTCGATGAAACCACACCACGGCCGTCAGCGAGTCGGGCACCGATACCGAGTCGACGTTGTCGAGATTCGAGGCGAGCGGCGAAGCGAGCGAGGTATCCTTTACCAGCTGAAACGTGTATCGCACATCCTCGGCGCCGACGGGCACGCCATCGTGCCAGCGTGCTCGCGGATTTATGTGGAATGCCACCGACAGTGAGTCGTGGCTCCACCGCCACCGATCCGCTAACCGCGGGGTAAATCCGGCATCGCCCACCGTGTTGAGTGACGGGCCGATGTCGGCGAGGTTGTCAAAGACCTGATCGACGACTTCCTTCCCCTGAACCGATAGCGTGAGCGGTGGAAAGAGAACGTCGGCGTCCGCGGCCGAAGCCAGCACGATGGTGCCGCCCACACGCTTATCGCTCGAACATGCGCTGAGCAGGAGAATCGCCGACAGCGTAATCGAGAAAACGGATCTTCCGTGCGTCATGCCCTCGCTTCCGGGGGATATGTTTCCATGGAAAAAGTTGCGACGTGCTGCGGCGTCGAATGCTCCGTCGCGTTTGCGCCGGCCCAGTCGAGAAACGTCGCCAGCAGTTTGGGATCGAACTGTCCCTTGGCGGCGCGCATCTCTTCCGCGGCGCGCGCGTGCGAGAGGCAGTCTCGATATGATCGCGCGGTCGTGAGCGCATCATAGACGTCGGCAACACAGAGTATCCGCGCGGCAAAAGGAATTTCCTCGCCGGCCAGACCGTCGGGATACCCGTCCCCGTCCCACCGCTCGTGGTGGTTCCGAATGATCGCGCGAACGTCTCCCGGAAAATCGATATCGGCCACCAGCTCGAGTCCCGCCTCCGGGTGGCGCTTCATGATCGCCCATTCCTCATCGGTCAGCTGGCCAGCCTTGTTCAGCACTTCGGTGGGCACGATGATTTTCCCGATGTCGTGGAGGAGCGCGCCGAGCCTGAACCAGAACAGTGAGCGCGAATCCATTCCGGCGCTGTCGGCCAGCACACAGGCAAAGAAAGCCACGCGTTGGCAGTGGCCTTGGGTGTAGTGATCCTTGCTTTCGATCGAGTCTCCCCAGTGGTGCGCCATCTCCAGGAATCGCGACTCGAGCGCGGCGTTTCGTCGCTCCACCTGCGCGACCCGATGCTGTGCCTTGAGCCGCGAGTAGAGGGCGTGCGATTGGTTGAGGTTCGCGAGCATGTCGCGGTGACGCTTCTGCGTCCAGTAAAGCTCGGCGAGCTGCTCGGTCACGTCGGCCTTGAGCAGCAGGTCCTCTCCTTCCTCCGCGCATTCACTGGCTCGACCGAGATACTCGGCGGCCTTGACGTAGTCACCGCGCTCGCGCGCGATCACCCCAACATGCCTGAAGACCTCTCCGCGCCAGGAGGGTGCGATCTCTCCGGTGAGCGCGAGCAGAGGCTCGACGCGATCCATCGCTTCGTCGAACCGCCCCGTCGCGATGCAGAGCTGCACCTGATTGAGCGCGACGTTCAACTTGTTGGTCTGATCGTGTTCTTCGCCGAAGGCCTGCTCGGCTTCGGTATACGAGGCTTCCGCGCGCTCGAGCTCGCCCATGTCGCTGTAAGCCAGTCCGATGTTGTTGAGGACCTGCGCAGCTTGGTCCCGCATCCCGAGCGCACGGTAGCCGTCGAGGCTGAGATGAAACGCCTCGAGCGCGCGGTGCATGTCGCCGCGAATGCTGGCGACGGTCCCGAGATTCTGGTCGATCATCGCGAGCGCCTCGGCGTCGTTGATTGACTGCGCCGTGATTCTCGCCTCGGTGTACATCGATTCGGCCCGGTCCAGATCGCCGCCGGTCTGGTGGACTATCGCGACCACGTTGAGCGCCTGGGCAATCGCCGATGGCGAGCCCGCCTGAGTCGCGGCAGCAACCGCCGCTTCCAGAACATCTATCGCCGCGCCGCGATTTCCCTGCTCGAGGTATGCTCTTCCCAGCCACCGCAGCGCGGAGAGTCTGGTGTGATCACTTGCGAACGGGTTCCGCACCAGTGCCTCGTAGCGGACCGATGCTTCACTCCAGTGGCCATCGCGCTCCGACAGTTTTGCCGCATCTATGAGTGCTCTTATCTCCGGCGATTCTGCCTCGTTGGAGCGAGGAGTGTAACGCACGCTCATGACGAAGCGAGGATTGTGCGGCGGGCGGAGCCTTCGTCGCGGAGCTTTCTCGTCAACGTCGGCCGCGAGATTCCGAGGATGCGGGCGGCAGCGCTGAGATTTCCACCCGTGAGGCCAATTGTGGTGTGGATGGCCTCGTCGACGATCGCCTGGAGCGACTTGCCTTCCGCGGGTATGCGGATCACGCCACCAGCGGGAGTTTCGACCAGAGGGATAAACGAACGCCGCTGCAGCGAAAGGTGGTGGGGCTGAATCACGTCGCCGGTGCAGACAACCACGGCTCGCTCGATGACGTTCTTGAGCTCACGAATATTGCCCGGCCAACGGTGTCTCTCCAGCGCGCTGACGGAATCCTGTCCCAGACGCAGGTTCTCCCGGCCTTCGGTCTCGGAGTGTCGCTTGACGAAGTAGTGGGCGAGAATCGGAATGTCGCCGTCTCGCTCCCGCAACGACGGAAGCTCGAGTCGCGCGACGTTCAGCCGGTAGAAGAGATCGGCACGGAAGCGATTGTCGGCGACGGCCGTCTCAAGCGAGGAGTTGGTGCCCGCGATGATGCGCGCGGAGAGAGCCCGCTCTTCCGAGCCCCCGAGCCGGCGAAAGCGCCGGTCTTCAACGACACGAAGCAGCTTCGCCTGAAGCTTGAGCGGTAGCTCGGCCACCTCATCGAGAAATACGGTGCCGGTACCGGCGACCTCGAACAGACCACGCTTCAGGACGCGTGCGTCGGTGAAGGCGCCTGGCTCGTGACCGAATAGCTCGCTTTCCAGCAGCGTCTCGGGGATTGCCGCGCAATTGATCGCCACGAAAGGCTCCGTCGCACGCGAGCTCGCTGCGTGGAGGCCGCGGGCAAAGAGCTCCTTGCCTGTCCCGGTCTCGCCTACGAGCAAAACGGTCATGCTGCGACTCGCCGCTACCTGGGTTGCAAGTGCAATCACTTCGCGGATGGCCGTGCTCTCACCGATTACGTGGGAGTCCCAGCGATCCGCCGACGCCAACTGCGATCGGGCTGTGATAGTTACACCGTTCCTTTTTCGCGCGGACGATCGAGCGGTCCGCGCGCGGAATTGAGTTGACCGAGCGAATGAGCCCCTAAGGGGGTTATCTAGGAGACGAAGAAACGGGGAGCCAAGTCACCCAATCTTCAGGGACTTAGGGGCTCGCGGGACCCTCGGGCGCGGGCGAGCGCCCCAGGAGGGGGTTAGCTCGGAAGCGAGGCGAGCAGGGCGTTGATTTCGGCGGCCTCGTGTTGGGCGCCCACGTCCTCGAACGACTCCGCCGCTTCTCGCCATGCCAGTCGCGCATCCGCGGAGTTGCCTAGCGCCCTCGACGTCTGACCGAACTCTCGCAGCATTTGGGCCTGAAGCAGCCGGTCCTCAAGACCCTCTGCTTCGAAGATCCCGATCCGGAGCGTCGCTATGCTCTCGTGGAACGCCCCTCTTTCGCGCTCGATTCGCGCCCTGCACTTCAGCGCCTCGGCGATCGTAAGATGGTCACCGCGTGTCTGCGCAGCTTCGAGAGACGATATGCAAGCTTTCTCCGCTTCGTCGAGCTTACCGGTTGCCACCCAGACCTGGGCCAGGTTGAGAACAAGAATGCTCTCGACCAGCGAATCGCCACGCAGCTTCGCGATCGTCAAGCCTCTGACGAACGTCTCGATCGCCCGCTGATAATGACCCAGCTTGGTGTACAGCATGCCGAGATTGTTGAGCACCCACGATATCGCTTCGTCGTCATTCGTCTGCTCGAACGCGCCAAGGCTGTTGGAGTACCGAGCTTCAGCGGCGACAAAGTTGCCGCGCATGTTGAGAAGGACGCCGCGATTCTGCTCGATCATTCCGAGCAGGCGTACGTCGCCCGCTTTCCCCGCAAACTCAGCGGCCTTTCCGTAAAGAGTTTCGCTCTCGTTAAGATTGCCGCGCCGCTGTGCGATGATCGCGAGGCAGTTGAAGCCGTGCGCCTTGCAGCCGATCGAGCCGCTCTTTTCAGCGTGAATCAGGCTTTGTGTGTAGCACCGATAGGCAGCTTCCGTTTCGCCCTGCTCGCGGTGAAGCGTGCCCTTCCACCGCAAAGCGTCGGCGAGAAGAGTCGCATCCTGCTCGTGCTCGAGAGCCTCGATCGCATCGTCGTACAGCCCGAGCGATCTCGCGGTGTCTCCACGCCGCTCGGCGTCGCGGGCTCGATGGACGAGCCCGCGCGCGCTTTCTTTCCGAGAGGATTGGTGAGGCCCCGTGTTTTCCGAATCAGTCTGCATCATAATGCTCCCAGACCGTCGAATTTTTCATCTCATGTGCCTCGCTGATTGCCGTTGTAACCGAAATCCGATGGTCGGTCTACTTGGATTCTACGTTGCAGCCTTCGACGCATACCCACGCGCCGGAAATGAGGATATAACGGGAAAAGGAGGCGCCCACAGTCGGCGACGGCGGGAGGGATTTGGCTTGGGATGGACTGGTTGAGCTGGTGTAGTCGCCGCAAGAGAGAACAGCTGCGGCGCTCAAAGCCAGCCCGAGGTATCGAACTACGCGGTGACTTAACATCGTGCACCACCTCGGTTAGAGACTTTAGGTATTCCAAGCTCAACCTTGGCATAGGGTGTGCCCTCCGCTAACCTCTTTATTCACAGAGGGTTACGATTTCCGGACCACCTCGGTGGTCCGTTTTGGTCTAACGTTCCGTTCCAAAAGGAAACATTCCTTTATCGGGGTTTCTTCGCATTTATTCGGCGACACCTGAGGCAAAAATCGCCATTCGCTGGGGGGTTGGACGGCCGGGAATATCAGCCGTTTCCGCCCAAACGAGGAAGATTTCCAGAAGTTGCGGATCGAATTGGCCGGTCGAGGCCCTCATTATCTCCGCCGCGCGGGCGTGGGTCAGTCCCGGCCGGTACGACCGGGTCGTCGTCAGGGCGTCGTAGACGTCGGCAACGCACAGGATCCGTGCCGCGAACGGAATCGCCTCGCCCTTCAGTCCGTCGGGATAACCAGCGCCATCCCACCGCTCGTGATGATTGCGGATGATCGCAGAGATGTCGCCGGGAAAGTCGATGTCCGCGACGAGCTCGAGGCCGGCTTCCGGGTGGCGCTTCATGATCGCCCATTCCTCGTCGGTGAGCTTGCCAGGTTTATTCAGGACTTCCGTCGGCACGATGATCTTACCGATGTCGTGGAGCAGCGCACCGATCCGGAACCAGAACAGAGATCGCGAATTGAAGCCGGCACTGTCCGCAAGCACGCAAGCGAAGAACGCGACACGCTCGCAGTGACCCTGCGTGTAGCGGTCCTTGCTTTCAATCGAATCACCCCATTGTTTCGCCATCTCCAGGAAGCGCGCTTCGAGCGCCCCGTTTCTCTTCTCGACCTGGGCGACCCGATGCTGCGCCTTGAGCTGGGAGTAGAGAGAGTGAGCTTCGTTGAGGCGCTGGAGCATATCGCGGTGCCGCTCCTGCGCCCAGTAGACCTCCGCGAGCTGCTCCGACACATCCGCTCGCTGCAGGAGATTTCCACTCTCCAGCGAATGCTGTTCCGCCTTGAGCAGATTGTCGGTGGCCTGCGCAAAATCGCCGCGCTCCCGGGCGATGACGCCGAGGTGCCGGAAAACCTCGCCCCGCCAGGGCGCGGTCTCGGCCGCAGCCACCGTCAACAGCGCATTGCATTGTGTAAACGCTTCATCGTAACGACGCCCGGCGATGTAGAGCTGCACCTTGTTGACCGCGAGATAGAGCTGGCGTGCATGATCGCCGTCCTCCTCGAACGCACGAGTGGCCTCGTTGTAGGCGACTTCAGCGTCGGACAGCTCACCAAGCTCCATGTAAGCCAGAGCGATGTTGTTTAG
>DATHGO010000267.1:0-4004 GCA_035317585.1 Gemmatimonadaceae bacterium
TGCAATCGACGGTGTATCCGTCGGGAAACTTCTCAGCGCCGTGGGGGAAGCTCACGGTCGATCATGGCGGAGTACTCGTCCAGAACGATTTCTTCCAAATCAGAATCGCCGCACCGGCGGCGCCGGTTGCGGGCAACGCGAGCGAGATCAAAGGAGATGGATGGACACTGGTGCTCAATCCTGGATGGTCGCTCCGCCCGGACTCGTCGCGGCCGGGAAGCATCGTCGCGACACAGGATCGGTAAGAGCGAGCGGGGCTGACGCCCCGCCGTGACCGCGATTATATCATATGCGGACACAACAAGGAGCGGAGATGGACCCGAAGCGCACGGCCGTCGTTCTCATCGAGTACCAGAACGATTTCACCTCCGAAGGCGGCACGCTCCACGACGCTGTCAAGCCGGTGATGAGCTCGACCAACATGCTCGCCAACACGTTGGAGATGGTGAAGCAGGCGCGGGAGCTTGGCGCGACGATCGTGCACGCGCCCATCACCTTCACCGACGACTATCACGAGCTCACGTCAGAGCCATACGGAATCCTCAAGGGCGTTGTCGATTCGAAATCGTTCCGAAAGGGCAGCTGGGGATCCGAGATCGTCGACGAGCTCACGCCGGAGCCGCAGGACATCGTCATCGAGGGAAAGCGCGGGCTCGACGGTTTTGCCAGCACCAATCTCGACTTCGTTCTCCGCAGTCGAGGGATCACCAACATCGCGCTCGGCGGATTCCTCACCAACTGCTGTGTGGAATCGACGATGCGCACTGGGTACGAGAAAGGCTATAACGTCGTTACGCTAAAGGATTGCACGGCGGCGCTGAGCGAGGAAGAGCAGAAGGCCGCCATCGAGAAGAACTATCCGATGTTTTCCCGCCCGATGGACCACAACGAATTCATCACGGAGTTGGGAGGCAAGGAGACTGCGGCGGGGGCGAGCCAAGGACGCGGGTACACCGCGGATGCGGGCCAACCCTCAATGGAAGCGCCAGCCTAGTTCAGGCGCGGGGTGAACTTTCGCGCGGGGCCGGCTCTCTCTGCACCGGCTCCGCGCAAGACCCGGCTCTGACGAGAGCGCCCTGCAGGTAGACTCTACTCAGACCCTGCGCCCAGTACTCAAGGTCAGCGCGATTGGGCTGAGTGGTCTCGCGGTCCGAGCAGATTGACCGCGCGCTTTCATCGAACCCGATGAATTCGATCCAACCCTCCCAAAGACCGTCTTCCCTCTGTCGCCCCGCGGCCTGAGCAAAGTACATCGCTCCGTCCGGGTCGCGCATTGGTTCGTCGAATTTTACCAGGACTTCCGACATGACTCGGTCCCTCAGGTCACAGGAAAGGCTCAGGCATGAAAAACGGGCAAAGGATATGCCCGAACGGTCCTTTAGCTGGCCCTGCCACCCGGAAGAATAGACGCCCGCATTCGGTTCGCGCAGAGGCAGCACCTCACGCCCGATGAGCGTGAGGCACTAGTCGATCTCGGCTCAATCGCGCGGATCGAAGCTGTACGTCCCGTCCCAAGCCCAGTTCCTGAGCGCGGGAGCCCCAACGCGGGTGACAACCACACTGCCACTGAAGTGGGTGAACTTCCCGGTCCCGCCCGAGAACGTCACCGTTCCCTCACCGGCCGCCAGAGCAAGAACGACATGGCCGAACGCGGCGTTGTTGCCCGGGCCGGGCGGATCGAGAGTCACGTCACTGTCCAGCACGCTAGGACCAGACGCGATCGTATAGATGACCTTCGAGCCAACCTCGATCTGCTCGATGTTCGAGCCAGTGATGGTGCAGAAGCCACCAGCAAGGCGCGTGTACTCCGAGCAATTCTTCGTCACGTGAAGAGCACCGCTTCGTGGGAAGGACTCCGAGAAAGACGGGCCAGCCGGCTGTCGGATGGCAGGGTGCGCGTCGGGACTCATGGCGTCGGTGGCATCTCTTCCGCCACACCCACCCGCCACCACCAACGCCAGCAGAGGAAAAGCAATTCGGTACGTCATCCCGGGCCTCCATTCAAGTTGAGATCGACGCCGGGCGCATTTACGCTTGACCCGGC
Source organism: Gemmatimonadaceae bacterium (assembly GCA_035317585.1). Taxonomy (GTDB): domain Bacteria; phylum Gemmatimonadota; class Gemmatimonadetes; order Gemmatimonadales; family Gemmatimonadaceae; genus UBA4720. Next base: position 2,045 of record DATHGO010000267.1, read on the forward strand.
GAACATAGCTGCCCATGATAGACCGTTCCCCTCACCGCAAGCTCACCTAGAAGTCACCGAGCTCGCTCAGAGAAAGAAATGTTGGTCCTCGAGCTTCTGGGCACACTTTGCCTCCGCGACGACACGGGTCCCGTCCCAATAGCGGCGCAACAAAAGCGGCGGTTGGGTCTGCTAGCGATCCTGGGCCTGGGCGGCAAGCAGGGCCTATCTCGCGACCGCATCGAGGCCTACCTCTATCCGGAAAGCGCTGACGAGCGTGCACGACACGCGCTCGATCAGGCTGTCTACGCAATCCGACACGCTCTCGGAAGCGAATTCATACTCTCGACCGGGCGAGAGCTCCGGCTCAATCCGGAATTGGTGCGGGTGGATCTCTGGGATTTCGAGGATGCGATTCGCGCTCGGGATTTCACGGCGGCGGCCGGCTTTTTCAAGGGAACGCTGCTCGATGGATTTCATTTTGCCGACAGCCGCGAGCTCGAGTCGTGGATCGACACAGAGAGAGCGCGGCTGCGACAGGAGTATCAAGCCGCCGTCGAATTTCTTGCCAACCGATCGGCGGATGCCGGCGACTATTCGCAGAGCGTAAGCTGGTGGCGCAGACTCGCGAACTCGGATCCGCTTGCAGCCGGCGCGACGAAAAAGCTCATGCTCGCGCTCGCGGCCGCGGGAGACCGCGCGGGCGCAGTGAAGCAGGCGCGCCTCTACCAGGAGCTCGTACGACAGGAACTCGAGATGGAGCCGGATTCCGAGATTGAAAATCTCGCCACCACTCTGAGTAATCACGCGACCACCGGAACAGTCACCAGTGAAGTTCGGCGGGAACGATCTCTCGCATCATCTCCTTCATCAGACACACCGAGACCGTCGGCGACGCAGGGTGAATCCAGGGAGACCGATCTGCCCCGCCAGCCACCAGCAAAGCCGTTTCGAAGCAAGCGCTCAAGAATCGCCGCGATCTTGTCCTTTTCGGTCCTGATGGTGTTGCTGATTGGTGCCGTTACAGTGGAGAACCGCCAAAGGCGGGATCGTCACCCCAGCCTTAGCGAAAACGGAAGCCGGCGCGGGTCGAGGATCACCTTGCCAGGCGCGCGAGACGCATACCTGCAGGGCCTCAATGCGTGGAGCGATGGTTCCAAGGAAGGACTCGATACCGCGGTTGTGGACTTTCGTCGGGCAACTGAGCTCGATCCAGACTATGCCGAGGCCTACGCTGGACTCGCGGACGCCTATGTCATGCAAGGCTATTTCGGGTACCGCCCCGGGGACGAAGTGTTTCCCAAAGCCAAGCAGGCGGCGCTCCGCAGCATGCAGCTCGACAGTGCCCTCCCGTCGGCACACCCTGCTCTGGCATACGAGCTCACCTGGGAGCGGGACTTCGTGCGGGCCGATTCGGAATTTCACAAAGCAGTCGCGCTTGACCCTACATACGCGACGGCGAAAGCGATAGCCGCTGATCCCACGTACGCGATGGCGCATCAGTGGTACGCCATTTTGCTCATGATTCTGGGTCAAAGGCCCGAGGCGGCCGTGGCGAGCCCGCGAGCGCCCAATCCAAATCCTTTTTCACTCACAGTCCCGGTCGTCGAGCTCACATTCACAAAATGGATTACGACTTATCCCTCGCTGACGGGCTATACGAGCTATGGCGCGGGCACGCTTGCCGGACAGGTACTCAACCGAATCGATGACGGCGTTTCAACTCACATCAGCGCCCGCTATGAAATCACGGATCCAGGCGGGACCCACTCGTTCAAGGCGGTCATTCAGGGGAAGGGAGACGACAAGACGGGGAGATACGATCTCAACGGCATCGTCACGTGGGGGTGGATGATCGGCGCGCACGTGCACGCGACCTTTCTGAGGACCACGCCGTGCCAATTTGGGAAACTCAATGTGTGTTTCCAGGGCACCATCCAGATTCAGCGAGTTAGCGCCTAGAGCGACCTCATTTTCACTC
>DATHGO010000268.1:0-6228 GCA_035317585.1 Gemmatimonadaceae bacterium
TGAATGCGACAGCCCTCGTGCTGCTCGCTATATCCGTGACAGCTGCGTGTTACGCGGTTGCGAAGCGATGGTCGACTCCGCGCGGGCTGCAGGTCGGCGCTCTTATCGTGTGGCTGGTCCTCGCGCTTCTGCTCAGCGCGCGAACCCCGGGTGTCGGCTACCTCTTCACCTGGCCGCTCCTGTTCGCCGCGGGCGCGGCGCTCCTCCCACGCGGCCGCGTGGTTGGCGAGTGGGCGGCCGCCATCGTGACGCTGCTCCTTCTCGTCGGCTTCATTTACGGTGTTTCGGTGGTGATGCTCGGCGTCGCCGGTACGGGCGCGATCGCGCTCTGTGTGGTGGCGTCGTTGGTTACACTACTGCTCGCGCCGCTGCTCGAGCTGATCGCCGGCAACGCGCGTTGGTTGGGTGCGCCGTGGCTCGCCGGCATGGGTGTCGTGTGTCTCGTGATCGCCGCTCTCACGGTGCATCCGAGCGCCGACCATCCCCTGCGCAGCGCCATGGTGTACGCCGAGAACGCCGACTCGAGCGACGCGTGGCTCGGTACGCTCAGCAGCGCAAAAGATGCGTGGACACGCGGCGTGATCGGATCAGGAACACCCGGACCCACTCCCACATGGACGACGCGTCTGTCCGAAGCCGGCCGCTTCACCGGTCGAAAAGTCCAACGCGTGCCGCTCGCCGCTCCAAGCGCCGTGCTGGTTCGCGACACCCTGATCAACGGAGCCCGGGGCGTCGTGTTCCGTGTCAGCGCGCCCGTGGGAACGACCGCGCTGGTGATGCGCGCGCGCGGTGCCAAAGTGCTCGCGTCGTCGATCGACGGACGCGTCGTCGACACGACGCGATACCGCTACCGCGTGCGGGACTGGGTCATGGAATACTGGGCTGTTCCGGATACCGGTGCGATCGTCTCGCTCTCGATTCCCGCCGGCGGCCGTATAGACTTCGACCTTGCCGCACGATTACCAGGCATCCCGGCAGTTCCCGGCGTGACGATTCCCCCGCGTCCGCCATACGTCGTGCCGAGTCAGACAGGGGACGTGAGCATTGTATATCGGCAGTGGCGCTTTTAAATCTGATGATCCCGCAGGATGCTGATTTAGACGTTGCGCGGACGTACGAGCCTTAGAGGATGATATGGACGCTGTGGCCGAACATGTTGAGCCGGATGCGGTCGCGATCGGACCTGAGGTGCTAACAAGTCCCATCGCAGTAGCACTCGTGACGGCCTTGAATGTGGAGCTCTCGGCTCTCTATCCTGAGCCTGGCGCGAACCACTTCCGCCTGGACCCGGATGAAGTCGCTCCCGGCACCGGCGTTTTCCTCGTGGCCCGCTGGTCAGATCGACCAGTTGGGTGCGGCGCGCTGCGTCACCTTCGCGAAGCTGGTATCAAGCGCGAGTTTGGCCCGCGAGTCGGAGAACTCAAGCGCATGTACGTCGCTCCAGACGTGAGAGGACGGGGCATCGGCCGGGCATTGCTCATTCGGCTCGAAGCCGAGGCGCGGGCGCTTGGACTCACTCAACTCGTGCTCGAGACCGGGACCCGACAAACGGAGGCGCTCGCGCTCTACCGCCGCGCGGGATTCAGCGAGATCTCACCGTACGGTGAGTATGCAGCGTCGTCCGGGACCAGCGTCTGCATGACAAAGGTGCTGTAAAGCTTCGAGCGGTTTCCGTCGCTGATCTACTCGGCGCTCGCGGCGATCCACGGGTCGTCCGCCATCCACTCCTGATCCGGTGCGAAGAGAAACACCATGCCGCCATCTGCGAGCTCCGGAAGCACGCGCCGAGCACGCTCCTGTTCCATCGCGGGACAGCCTTCACTCCGTCCGGCCCTGTTCCCCGTAACGTATGGTGCACCGTGAGCAACGACGCCCCTTGCCAGGGCGTTGTCGTTGAAATTCGCGGACACGCCTTTCAAGCGCAGCCCGATGGAGCTGTACGACCGCCCACCCGTGTGGCCATGAAAGTCGTAAGTGTTCTCGGCGAGATAGAGCCCAAGCGAGGTTGCTGCGCTGCCTGACGCATTCGAGAAGCGGGTCGGGATACCGTATTGAGTCCGCGACGACCCGCGGCCATGAGCGACCGCGAATGGACCTTCGAGAATCGTCAGCGCTCTCATGTCGAAGATGTAGCCGCGCGGCTCCGTGCTCGGCAGGCCGTAGTCGACAAAGTACAACAACGGCTTCCTCACCTCGTCGGGATGCGCCGCTGTGTAAGCGAAATAGCTACGGAAAGCAGACTCGAGCGCCTTTGGATGACTCAGTGGGCGTACCGCCGCCGCGAAGGCGCGAACCGCTGCGCTGCTCTTCGCAAGTAGACCGCCATTCGTGTTCTCGCCGGCTGAGACCGCTGAGCGATTTCCAGCCATCAGTGTTGCTGCCCCAAAGAGAACCGGGCCGTGCGAGTCCGCTCCGGGAATCAAGCGGCCTCCAGCCAGGATCAGGGCGAAAGCCCCAATAAGTCCGTTCCTCAGATATTTGCTCAGGCCCACACGCGACTCCTCTCGACCAGCGGCGCCTCGGCGCCAGTTCACGACTGACTACAGGAGAGGACTAGTCCGCTCCTGCAAGGAATTCTTTGGGTCGTATTATTTGGACTGCTAACGTATGGAGTTGGAAACCGTGATGCGAGCTTTTTCTTCGCGGCGGTTTGCAACGTGCTTGCAGCCCAACCAGGACGTTGAACGGATATCCCAGATCTCAAACACCACAGGCGTGCTATCGTTTCGTTGCCAGGCGATCCTATTCGACCTCGACGGAGTACTTGTGGATTCCGCTGAGTGCGTAGAACGAACTTGGCGCAATTGGGCAAGCCGACATCGGCTGGATCCGGAGCACGTGATTGCATTCGCGCACGGACGACGCACGATCGAAACGGTTCGCTTGGTTGCGCCGGGGCTCAACGCCGAAGCCGAGGTCGCGGAGCTGGAGGCCGGTGAGGCGATGAAAACCGAAGGCATCTATGAGATCGAGACGGCACGTGACATGGTTGAACGACTGCCGGTGCGGAGATGGGCAGTCGTGACTTCCGGCGTTCGCGCCGTGGCGGAATTCAGACTCCGACATACACGCTTGCCCGTACCCTCGGTGATGATCTGCGCCGATGAGATCGCGCGTGGGAAGCCCGATCCTGAGGGGTATCTCGCGGCGGCAGCACAGCTGGGTAACGCTCCTGCCGATTGCATTGTGATCGAAGACGCTCCTTCCGGCATTGCGGCCGCGCGCGCGGCCGGCATGCGCGTCGTTGCAATCGCATCAACGTTTCCACCAGAGCAATTGACGGGAGCGGATGCGGTAGTAGAGCGTCTTGGCGATTTGAACGTGGTGAGTGACGACCATACGATCCGGATCGAGATTGCCGCACGAAGGCCTTGAGTCAATGACTCGAATCGTTAGCGCTACGCGCGCGTTTACGTGCGGCAGTGACATGAGTAGTGAGCCGAGCGCGCAACCATATTTCGGTGGGAGCTAGAACGTGTCCAAACTGCGCTTCAAAATCTCAATGTCGCTCGACGGATTCGTTGCCGGTCCCAGCCAGAGCGTGGAAAACCCGCTCGGGATCGGTGGCATGCGGCTGCACGAGTGGGCATTCGCGCTCGAGGCATTCCGCGAGGAGCACGAGCTCGAAGGTGGCGAGGTCAACGAAAGTACCGCGGTCATCGAGGAGTCGCTGGCCAACATTGGAGCCACCGTGATGGGGCGCAACATGTTCGGCGGGCACCCCGGCCCATGGGATGCCAAAAAGCCGTGGAATGGTTGGTGGGGAGACAATCCACCTTTCCATCACCCGGTGTTCGTACTCACGCGTTACAAGCGCGAACCGCTCGAACTTGAGGGCGGAACGACCTTCACTTTTGTCACGAACGGCATTGAGGCGGCGCTCGAACAGGCGCGCCGCGCCGCTCGGGGTAAGGATGTATCGCTCGCGGGCGGAGCGAATACGGCACAGCAGTACCTTACCGCCGACCTCGTCGACGAGATGGAGATCAGCCTCGTGCCGACGCTCCTCGGCAGCGGTGAGCGGCTTTTCGATGGCGTGGGCGACGACCTGCACGGGCTTCAACTCGTGCGGACGGTCGTTGCTCCGAACGTAACGCACCTCAAGTTCGCGAAGCGCTGAGTATCGGCACGACGTACCGCGTCGCTTGGACCGTTCAATGACCCCAGTCCAATACAGAAAAGCGGATCTGGCGGATGTACCTGACCTGGTTGGATTGCCTCGAGAAGGTGAAGCTGGAGGCGACCCACGGATGCTGCGATACCTGGCTGGCGAACACCACCCACAGCAGGCGCTTCTCCCTCGAGCGATGTGGATGGCCTCAGATGGTCGGTCGCCGATCGGTTACGTCGCCGGACATCTTACCCGCCGGTTCGGTTGCGACGGCGAGCTCCAATGGATCTACGTCATTCCAGGGAACCGTAGAACTCAGGTCGCCTCGAAGCTGCTTCGCTTTCTCGCGGAATGGTTTCTCGAGCACGGGGCACGTCGCATCTGCGTCGACGTCGGGGACGACGAAGCGCGTCCTTTCTACAAGCGCCACGGTGCCGTGGAACTGAATCGGCACTGGATGGTGTGGAACGACATCGCTGTAGTCCTTGAAAGCTCTGGCCCAGCCCGTCTCAGCCCCCCGAAGCGGGGCCGCTAAGCAGCGTTAGAAGCGCCCGGCAACGCCTGCATGTTGCAGCAGAAAGTCACACACATATATTCTGCTCGCCGTCCAACACGTCCGTCGCCGGTGCCAGCTTCGCGTCCCCTATAGAAAAGGCTTCCGTGACACCTGACCTCACCACCTTCGATGCGATCGTCGTGGGCTCGGGAATCTCCGGCGGATGGGCAGCCAAGGAGCTGTGCGAAAAGGGACTCAAGACACTGGTCCTCGAGCGCGGACGCAACGTAGTCCATATCAAGGACTACCCCACCATGAATCTCAATCCGTGGGAGCTCCCGCATCGCGGCGCAATGTCGCGTCAGCAGCTGAAGGAAAATCCGCTCATCAGCAAGGCAGCGGGTTATGGCGAAGACACGGCTCATTTCTTCGTGAAGGACCGTGATCACCCCTACGTGCAGGAAAAGCCCTTCGACTGGATCCGTGGCTACCAGGTCGGCGGCAAGTCGATAATCTGGGGACGTGCCTGCCAGCGGTGGAGCAAGTACGAATTCACCGCGCCTGAGCGACAGGGCTACGGCATCAACTGGCCGATCGGCTACGACGACGTCGCGCCGTGGTACTCGCACGTCGAGAAGTTCATCGGAGTGTGCGGTAATCGCGATGGGATCGAGGCAATGCCCGACGGAGAGTATCTGCCTCCATTCGATTTCAACTGCGTCGAGAAACACCTCAGCGACAAAGTGCGTACCCATTACGGGAATCGCTACGTCGTGCAAGGACGGTGGGCGCACCTGTCACAACCGAAAGAGATCCACCTCCAGCAGGGGCGCGGCACCTGTCAGGCGCGGAACCTTTGTATGCGCGGATGCCCGTACGGTGGCTACTTCAGCTCCAACGCATCCACTCTTCCGTGGGCGGCGAAAACCGGAAACCTCACCATCCGCCCCGACTCCGTCGTGCATTCCATCATTTACGACCAAGCGAAAGGAAAAGCGACGGGCGTCCGCGTGATCGATGCGAAGACCCACGCCCTCACGGAGTATCACTCGCGCATCGTGTTCATGAACGCATCGGCGCTCAACACGACTCTCATCCTCCTCAACTCGACATCGAGCCGATTCCCTCACGGACTCGGCAACGACAGCGGGCTGCTGGGCAAGTACGTCGCACACCACAACTACCGCACGGGGGCGAGTGGAAAGATCGATGGCTTCGAGGACAAGTACTTCTACATACGGAATCCCACCGAGTGCATCCTCGTCAACTTCCGCAACCTCGGAAAGCAGGAGATGGATTTCGTGGGCGGCTACACGACTTTCACGGGAGCATACCGGGAGCGCGGAGAGCCGACCACGGAGCGCGTCGGCGGTGAGTACAAGGACGCGCAGGCGCAGCCCGGGCCATGGGGGATCTACATGTACATGCAGGGCGAGACCATTCCGAGAGAGTCCAATCACGTCCGTCTGCATGAGAGTGAGAAAGACCAATGGGGAATCCCGCGTCTCGTTACATCGGTCGGATACGACGACAACTCCGAGAAGATGATTCGCGATTGGCGCACCGAGGCGAAAGCGATGCTCGAGGTCGCGGGCTGCCACGACGTCCAGACGCACGACAA
>DATHGO010000269.1:0-3019 GCA_035317585.1 Gemmatimonadaceae bacterium
CACGGGTAGTCGAGCGTGTGCGAATCCGTGATGTGCGGCGTGATGAAGTCTTTTTGGTCAGCGATCATATTCGAGCAGCAGTGGTTCGGCCATCATCGTCATGAAGAAAAAGGTCACCAGACTCACCAGCGCCGCCTCGAGCGAGAGATTCACGATTCTCGCGATCGGCGCGTACAACACCAGCACGAAGAATCTCAACACCGCTCCGATTCCCCAGCGGAGCATCAGCTCGCCGGGCGCTCCGTGTCCCGGCCGGGCCGGTCGGAGCAGCGCGTAGGAACCGAGTTGTACTGCGAAAGCCAGTCCAGCGGAAACGAGCATCGCGTTGTGCTGCTCCACCGTCCTGAAGTACATCCGCAGGATGATGGTCGCGGTGATGATGAGGGCGGCCGAGACTCCGGCGAAGAAGCTGATCGCCCGCTTCTCCCTCACGGTTTCGTCCTCCGGTCCTCGTCGTCCTGCTTCTGCGCCGCGGAGATCTTGCGGTACATGTTGTAGAACGCCGCGCCCGCTCCGATGAAGACGCCGGCGATGGTGAACATCCCGTTGGTGCCGAACCGGTTGTCGAGCCACTGGCCGGCGTACAGGAAGACGATGATGGCAAACGCGAACTGGAGTCCGACTCCGGCGAAATCGGCGCCGGACAGACCCTTTTTGGAGCCCTGGTGCGTCCGCTTTCCGTCTTCCATTCAGGGGAGAAAATAACCGCTTGTGAAGATTTTCACAAGCGAACGGACGTCTCAATTCCGAAGAGAGGCCGAACATTTCGACCGGGCCGCAAGTCCAAGGCTCAGGCGGAGTTAGTCTGTGACTTCGGTTGTTGACCGTTCGTCAATAGGACGATATGTTGGGAGTCTCACATATGTGAGACCGACCCGCCCGCCTACTATCGATCGTGAGCCATAGAAAGAAGTAATGGATAACCGCCTAATTCTCCCGCTGCTGTGCGCGGCATCAGTCGCGTTCGCCGCGGCTCCATTTTCCCACAACGAAAAACCGGTCGCCAGCGCCAGACATCGCGCTGAAGAGAAGGCCGCACCGATCGTCACCACGTTCGACATCACGCGACCCAAGGACGACGCCGACAAGCTCCACTTCACTCTCAGCGTCCACAACAACACGTCGAAGATGCTCGAGCTGCGCTTTCCCGACGGACAGACCCACGATTTCGTGGTGAAGGATTTCGCCGGCAAGGAAATCTGGCGCTGGAGCCAGGGGCGCATGTTCACTTCGGCGATGCGCAGCGAGACGCTCAAGGGCAAGGGCCAGACAGCGTTCGAGGAGAGCTGGGATTCGAAGGGTCAGCACGGATCCTTCACCGCCGTCGCGGTTCTCAGAAGCAACAACTTCCCGGTCGAGACCAGCGTTCAGTTCATGCTGCCGTAATCGCGACCAGCGATCAACGAAATGAGAAACGCGCTCGAGAGAGCGCGTTTTTGCATCGTGGACCCGATTGGATCATTGACGGGTGGCGGCAAGTCCGCATACCTTCGAATACATATGAAGCCTTCATTGATTTCTCGCGCCGTAACGGCGATGGCGCTGGTCGCGCTCGTGGTGACGCCCTGCTGCCGTCTCGACGCCCAGACTGCGGGTAAGTCCCTCGTCATCGCCGCCGTCGCCGACGGCCAATCCGGCGCGCCACTCGCTAACGCCGAGGTGAGCCTGTCCGATCTCAACGTGTCGGCCAGGACCGATTGGAGCGGCGAGGCGCGCATTCCGAACGTCTCACCCGGCCAACACAAGTTCGAGATTCGGCTGGCCGGTTACGCGCCGCTCGACGTCGACCTGCTCGTGCAAGGCGATTCGACCGGTCCCGTTTTCCGGCTCGCCAAAGCGAGCACGACGCTCGAGCCGGTAAAGGTCGCGGGCGATCCATCGACTTCCTATCTCGCCGACTTCGAAGCGCGCCGCCAGCAGGGCCGCGGACGGTATCTAACCGCCGCGGACCTCGAGCAAAAAAAGAATCGCAACCTGGTCACGGTTCTTGCCCAGGCGTTCGGGGGATTGATGTCCACCCCTGATCAAGCCCGTCCCGGTCACAGTGTCCTCATGACGCGGCGGACCAAGCCTCGGCTCACCAACGTCGACGTCCACTGCGGCGTCGATGTCTACCTCGACAACTCCTTGTACATGGACGACCTCGAGGCGCTGCACCCGAGCGACCTGGCGGGAGTGGAGTACTATCCGATCGAGAGCGCGCCCGGCCAATACCGCAAGCTTAGCGACAACTGCGGCGTGCTCGTGCTGTGGTCCAAGAAATAGCTAAACAACCCTTGGTTCAGAACCGACTCGCAACAAAAAAACGCGCCTCTCTCTCGGGCGCGTTTTTGCTTCTCGATTCTTATTGGGCCTCGAATTCTACGCCCCGAGCTCCGGATATATCGCTGAAGGATTCCGCGCGGGGAAATGCACCACGAACGCCTCGTACGGAATCGGATTCCGCAGCCACTCCTCGGCGTCTCCCGCGCTCCTGAAAGCGCGAATGATAACCTTGGTCCCATCGGACTTTGCCTCGAGCACGCGGGCCTTTCCGAAGTCGGCTTCGTTGTGACCTACGATTGCCCAGGAGTGCGGGCCAATCCGTTCGGCCAGTCCCTGCAGAAAGTAGAAAGCGTCGCGTAGGTACTCGCCAGATGCGGGGTTCGCCAAGCCTGGTTTTCGATCCCAGAGAAAGTTCATTCCCGGCTTGAACTCCGAATCCGCGACCGATTCCAGGACGACCTCTTTCAGTTGTCCGATGGAGGGGAACTCGCTCCAGTAGAACGTCACAAGCCTGCGCGCGACATCTATCCGATACACTGAGTGCATACCAGCCCGCGTTGAGTTGGACTGGTGTTAGTGGCAAGATTTCCGCCACCATTTCATACATTTTGGCCCCAACTCAGTACCGGAACGGCTGTTATAAGGGGCTAAATGAAGCACCGGTCATTCCAGATTCATGAATTCGTTATAGTGGAGCGCCAGAAATGGAGAACTTCGGTGCAGCCTGGGCGATGATGGGTGTTGCGTTCGGTTT
>DATHGO010000270.1:0-5806 GCA_035317585.1 Gemmatimonadaceae bacterium
TTTTTTCAAAGGTGTACCAAGATTTGCTGGTGTTTCGCCCTCGACGGCGTATCTTGGGCAAGCAATGACACCCGGGCAGATGCAACAATTTGCCTCGCCGCGCCGTAGGACTTCAACAATCTCTCGAGGGCGGACACCATGGGAATACTGGCCTGGATCGTAGTTGGTCTCGTCGCAGGGGTTCTTGCATCACTCGTCATGGGTGGCACCGGATACGGTATCATCGGTGACATCGTCATCGGGATCGTCGGTGCTTTCATCGGAGGCTGGCTGTTCAGCGTCCTCGGCATCTCGACTCCCATGGGTGGAATGGGTGGGACGATTTTCGTCGCCTTCATCGGCGCCGTCGTACTGCTCTTCGTCCTCCGGTTGATACGCGGATCTACGAGAAAGGTATAAAGCGTACCGTTCGGCGCGTGGGCGACATTCGCCCAGCCAGTTCCGCAGCGCCGCTCAGCGTTTAGGTTGTTTATAACTGAATTGCTCGGGGTACGCCGGGCACGATTGAACCCGAAGCTGAATCGAAAGAGTTGAAACTGAAATCTGATCTCGGGCACGGCTCGCGCGCGGAAGGTTCCCTCCCCATCGCCGCGGGCCTGGCACCGGAGATAGAAAATGTAGACGACGAAGACGAGTCGCCCGATGGCGATGCAGTGCGCGCACCCCGCGACTATGAGATGCTGGGGCGTCGCACGCTGTTCATCTCCGCTCTCTCGCTGGCGATCGGCGCCGCCGGAGCTATCGTCGCGCAGGTATTCGTGAGCCTGATAGGCCTCGCCACGAATCTGGCCTACTACGGCAGAATTTCGACCGCGTTCGTGGACCCCGCCGGCGGCCACCGCGGGCCCCTTGCAATGCTGATCATTCCTGTCATAGGTGGCCTGATCGTGGGGCTAATGGCGCGCTATGGATCGTCCGCGATCCGCGGCCACGGCATCCCGGAGGTAATGCAACGGGTGCTCTACGGTGAAAGCCGCATTCCAGCGCGCGTGACGATTCTCAAGCCGACATCGGCCGCTGTGGCTATCGGAACCGGCGGTCCATTCGGAGCCGAGGGTCCGATCATCGCCACTGGCGGTGCGCTCGGCTCTCTTGTCGGCCAGCATCTCCATGTCACCGCCGACGAGCGCAAGACACTTTTGGCTGCCGGCGCAGCCGCGGGCATGGCTGCCACGTTCGGCAGTCCGGTCTCGGCGGTCTTGCTCGCGATCGAGCTTTTACTGTTCGAGTACCGGCCGCGTTCGATAATTCCGGTCGCTCTCGCGTCCGCGGTTGCCGCCAGTATCAGAGTTGCTGTCGTCGGATCAGCGCCGGTCTTCCCGATCGCTGAGCTGAGCCAGCCGACGGGTTCAGCGCTCGCGTTCTATGCTGTTCTCGGTGCTGTGATTGGACTCGCCGCGGTGGGCATCAATCGGATCACCTATGGAATCGAGGACGTCTTCGAGACTCTGGGCGAGAGGTTCCATATCCACTGGATGTGGTGGCCGGCGATCGGTGCCCTGGTCGTCGGCGCGCTCGGCATAGTCGAGCCAAGGATTCTCGGCGTCGGGTATCCCAACATCATTGGCGCACTATCGGGGTCGATCGTTGGCCGGGCGCTGATCGTGATCGTGGTGCTAAAATTCATCGCCTGGGCCGTCTATTTGGGAAGCGGAACGTCGGGCGGTATTCTCGCTCCGCTCTTCACTTTCGGAAGCGGGCTCGGAGCATGGCTCGGAGCGCTGGCCATGGCGGCAGCACCGGGACTTGGCATCGATCCGCGAATAGCGGGTCTTGTGGGAATGGCGGCAATCTTTGCCGGTGCCACCCATGCGCTTCTCACTGCAATCGTGTTCGCCTTTGAGACCACGAGACAACCAGTCGGTCTGCTGCCCATTCTGCTAGGGTGCGCGGCAGCGTATCTCGTCTCGCTGCTTGCCAGCCGGTACTCGCTTCTCACCGAAAAGCTGGCGCGGAGGGAAGGAAGTGTGCGGACCGAATACTCCGTTGATCACCTCGCCCACGTCCTCGTGCGACAGGCCGCGACCCAGGAAGTCGTTTCGATAAGAGCCGGGCAGACTGTCGCCGATGCGCGGCGATGGCTGCGCGCAGAAACCACGGGTAACGGCGGGCCTTCGACGCACCAGGGTTTTCCTGTTCTCGATGAAGAGTCTCTCCTCATCGGTGTCGTCACGCGTCGGGAGATACTCGACCCGGCAAATTCTGACGACAACAGGGTAGGTGACGTAGTCAAACGTCCACCGGCAGTCGTATACGACGACAGCACGCTGCGCGACGCGGCGGATCATATGGTGCTCGAGGGCGTGGGCAGGCTGCCGGTCGTAAGCCGCGAGAACCCACGCCTGGTCGTTGGCATTATTTCGCGCAGCGATCTGCTCGCCGCTCACGCCCCCAGACTGTCGGCGGCGCACGACGCGAAGGTGACTGCGAAGTGGCGATAAAGCCACAGCGCGCAGGAAGCTTCGGATATTCGGGCACTCCGCTCGTGGACAAGCTCGGCATTAAGCCGGGGGCCCGGCTACTGCTCGTCTCGGAGCCGAAGGATTTTGCCCGATTGCTCGGCGGCCTTCCCGAAGGATCAAGGGTCGCGTCTCGAGGAGCACTCGATTTTGCGATGCTGTTCGTCAAGTCGCAGTCCGATCTACGAAAGAGATTCGCACGACTGCGCGACAGGCTGGAGTCCAACGGAATGCTCTGGGTCGCGTGGCCAAAAAAAACCTCGGGGGTGGAAACGGATCTCACCGAAGGAGTCGTGCGCGCATTCGGGCTCGAGTCAGGCCTGGTCGACGTGAAGGTCTGCGCCGTCGATGACACATGGTCGGGACTCAAGTTTGTCCGCAGGCTCAAGGACCGCTGATATCGCGCACCGCGGGCGTTGGAGATTAACTTCTCTGCGATGATCGAACTGATTGCGGCAATTTCAGATTGAAATCCGTCGACGCCCTCCTCGCCGACCTGGTGGACTACGCTGGGCTGTTTCCGCCCGCGAGCGAAGACATGCGGCCCGCGCTCGAGAACTACGCTGCGTACTGCCAGAGCGCGGATCGAGCTGCCCTCGGCCGGTTCATCGTGCCGATTTTGCGTCTGACGGAGCTCGAAGAGGCCGGCACTGACCTCATGCCCCGCGGACGCCGGCCGGAGCCCTGGCGCCTCAGCGTGCTGGTCGCGGAAGACGTGCGCGCGGCGACCGAAGAAATGCAGAAATTCAACTCTCGGCATTCGTCAAAATCGAGGGTTGGATACGCCTTGATCGACGTGGTCGAGCTGAAGGCGAGCACGGTGGACGCAATCGGACACCAGCGACGTGATCTCCCGCCGTCGTTCACGGCGTATTTCGAGATTCCCATTACTGGTGATGTCTCGCCGCTCGTGAAAACGATCGCGAAAGTCGGTGCGCGGGCGAAGGTTCGCACGGGGGGAGTAGCGCCGGAGGCTTTTCCTCCCGCCGAGGCGATCATCGATTTCATGGCTGCGTGCCGGCGCGAGGCCCTACCATTCAAGGCTACCGCGGGACTCCACCACGCTGTCCGCGGCGAATACCGCATGACATACGAGCCCGAGAGTCCGAAGGGGATGATGTACGGGTTTCTCAACGTCTTCATTGCCGCCGCGCTGCTGTACTCGGGTGAAAGCGAGGAGACAGCGCTTGCCGTGTTGGAGGAGAGCGATTCGTCGGCATTCGGGTTCGAGGACGACGCAATCCAGTGGCGCGGAAAACGAATCAACACGGAACAGATCCTTGCCTCGCGCTCGGAGTTTGCGATTTCGTTCGGGTCGTGCTCCTTTCGTGAGCCGGTCGATGAGCTCGCTCACCTGGCCCGCAGCGCGACCTCCCCAGCCCGATGAATCGGACACACGATCCGGCGCTCACGTCGTGGATCGAATCGGCTAACTCGCCCGACACGGACTTTCCGATACAGAATCTTCCTTTCGGCGTATTCTCCCGCAAAGGCGATTCGGAGCGGCGCGTCGGCGTGGCAATCGGTGATCAGATCGTTGATGTCGGAGAATCTCTAAGCGCGAATCTCTGGAGCGGAAAGGCTCGCGACGTCGCGCGGTGGTGTGATCGCCCAACGCTCAACGAGCTGATGCAGGCGTCGAAGGAACCGCTGTCGGAATTCCGCGCACGTCTGAGCGAGCTGCTGGCGGGCACGCCAGGCGACGACAGCGTGATCAATCCGCTTCCTCCAGGCGCTCTCGTTCCGATGGCGGAAGCAGTGATGTTTCCCGCGGCGGAGATCGGCGACTTCACGGACTTCTACGCCTCGATATACCACGCTACGAATGTCGGAAAAATGTTTCGCCCCGAGAGTCCGCTGCTTCCTAACTACAAGTACGTGCCGATTGGCTACCACGGACGCGCGTCTTCGATCGTCATCAGCGGCACCGATGTGACGAGACCGAACGGTCAGACACTGCCGCCTGGCGCAAAAGTTCCGACCTTCGGACCGACGCAGATGCTCGACTACGAGGCGGAGGTCGGCTTTTTCGTGGGACGGGGCAACGAGCGCGAAGAGCCAGTGCCGATCGAAGAGGCGGAGGATCACATCTTCGGGATCTGTCTCGTCAACGACTGGTCGGCGCGCGACCTCCAGTCCTGGGAGTACCAGCCGCTGGGCCCATTTCTGTCGAAGAGCTTCGCGACGACAATCTCGCCCTGGGTGGTGACCTGGGAAGCGTTGGAGCCCTACCGGGTGCCCTCGTTCTTCCGCCCGCCGGGCGATCCGCAGCCGCTCCCATATCTCTCCTCGGACAAGGACAGGAACAGCGGCGGTATCGATCTCAACATCGAGGTTTACATCAGATCGATGCTGATGCGAGAGGGGCGGCTGCGTCCATCGCGCCTCAGCGCAGCCTCGTTGGCCGACATGTACTGGACCGCGGGGCAGATGCTCACGCACCATACCAGCAATGGCTGCAACCTCCAGCCCGGCGACCTTTTCGCGAGTGGCACCGTGTCGGGACCAGATCCGGGATCGCAGGGATCCATGCTCGAGCTGACGAAGCGTGGCGCTGATCCGGTTGTGCTCCCGACCGGCGAGGAGCGGAAGTTCCTCCACGACGGTGACGAGATCATCCTGCGCGCCTTCTTCCAGCGCGAAGGCGCCGCCCGCATCGGTCTCGGCGAGTGCTCTGGCCTTATTGTCGCATCTCCACGGCGATAACACCCACAACAACCGATGTCGAAGTCAGGTAACGGGCGCGAGCCCCTTTATGTTGTTCGCAATTCCCCCATTCACGGGCGCGGCGTGTTCGCCGCGCGTTACATCAGGAAGGGAACGCGGATCCTCGAGTACACCGGCGAGCGCATTAGCAACCGCGAAGCAGACCGCCGTTACGACGACACCAGGATGAAAAGGCACCACACGTTCCTTTTCACGCTGGACACGAAGACGGTAATCGACGGCGCGATTTCGACGGGTGGCGGAGATGCGAGCTACATCAACCATTCCTGTGATCCAAACTGTGAGGCTGTAATCACAGGGAAGAAGATTTTCATCCACGCGCTGCGCGGGATTTACCCAGGGACGGAGCTCGCGTACGATTACCAATACGAGCGAACCGGCAGAAACGATGCGAAGCTCGAGAGGTTCTACCTGTGCAAGTGTGGGGCGGAGAAGTGCCGGGGGAGCATCATGAAGCCTGCGAAGAAGCGTTTGCGGGTATCGCAGGGCTCGCGGCGTTCACGGAGCCGGGAAGAGTAGCGACCTCTGGACTTCTGCCGCGCGGCGGTTATGGTGTTGTCTTCAAAAAAATTCTTCCGGAGTATCAGCATGCGTTCAGTTTTAGGCGCGCTCGCCCTTAC